>JALZWC010000835.1 GCA_023300255.1 Saprospiraceae bacterium
CGCTTTCATCACAGATGGCGCCTATTGGTCTGATGTTAATGAAGCGTATGCTACCTTTTTTGGATCGCATAAACCCGCTCGATCTATTATACCTTGTAGTAGTTTAAATTATGGCTGTTCGGTTGAAATAGAGGCGATTGCTGGGAAAGAGGCATAAACAAAAATGTGCTGATTTTCGAGTGCAGATAACGCTCCTTAATTATCCGTAATCGTTTTCAAATGAATAGGTATACTCACCTTAGATTCAGGTGATGATGCCTTTACTTCTTCGATAAAAGGTTGGATTTTTTCTCTATGCCACTTTCTTGTGAAAAGTCATAAGGTACCCGATAGTTATCCCAATACACAAGCTACTATTCTTGTCAATTTCAATATAATTATATTCTTTTTTAGAGATGCTAATTACAGGAATGTCAAGTTTCCACTAACTTTGGAAATCATTCTTCGGTTCACAAGATCTAGTTGAAAAATAAATATTTTGATGATTAGATGGTCAAGGTCAAGTTAACCATCAAACAATTTAAACCATCAATTCATCCATTAATCTTCTTCCAAGGTTTCGCTTCTTCTAATTGATATGCCAAATCTAATAATAATTTTTCTTGTCCATGATTACTCCATAACATCATTCCTATTGGTAAATCTGTAGTTTCATCATGATCCATCGGCAAGGAAATAGACGGTCCTCCTGTTGCATTAGAATATGGGGTAAAACAAGCCCATTTTTTCATACGATCAAAGAGTTCTTCAAATTCCAAATTCATACTCAAATAGCCCAATTCTGGTGTCTCATGTCCCAGCGTAGGCGTTAGTATAAAATCAATATCCAAATCCTCAAACATGGCAGCGTATTGATGGTAGGTCTTGCGCAAACGGTATACCGCAAGTGGCGTTTTTAGAAAATTTTTACCATACTGTTTCGATAAACCAACAACCAGTTTAGTTAATTTAGTAGAATCAAAACTAGGGTCAATTACTTGCTTTCCAAAACGATGCACAAAGAAAGCACTCAATGCCCATAAAAGGGAAAAATCATCAGATATGTTGTCGTTAAATGGTAATTGAATCGGTTTGACTTCATGTCCCATAGATTCCAATAATTTAGTTGCTTTCTCTAAAGCAGTCATCATCCTTGGAGTCCCTTTATATGCTTTGTAAGCATCTCCAGTAAAGCCAATTTTAAAGCAACGTTTAGAAGGGCCTGTCACTAATCCAATTTCGGGAAGCTTGGGATTTTTATAATATTTTTCAGCTTCTGCATAAAAATAAGCCGTATCTCGAACAGAACGGGTAACCACTCCATCAATGGCTATATCTACTAATCCTTTTTCAAAAGCACTAGACTTCAATAATCGCCCACGACTAGCTTTCAAACCAACTAAACCACTACATGCAGCAGGGATGCGAGTGGAACCACCTCCATCTGCAGTATGTGCAATAGGCACTACCCCAGCAGCAACTAAAGCTGCTGCCCCACCAGAAGAACCACCAACGGAATATTTGGTGTTCCAAGGATTACAAGTAGGCGCTTGATTTGGAAATTCGGTAGAACAAGTTAAGCCAAATTCTGGTAAGGAGCTATTGCCAAGATGTATAAAGCCTTGGTCTAAAATCTGTTTGGCAATAGGGTCTGTTTTAGTGGAAGCTTTGGCTTTGCTCATCGCTTCTGTCCCAAAGTAAGTCGGTATGCCTTCTATTAAGGTCAAATCTTTTATAAAAATGGGTACTCCTGAGAAATATCCGTCTCTTGGATTCGCTCCTTCAGCCAATCCTTTTTCAAAGCAATCCGTAACGATTGCTCGAAGTTGTCCCTCTACTTGTTGGGCACGATCAATACTCGCTTTTACTACTTCTTCAGTGGATACTTCTTTTTGTTTGATTAGGTTCGTAAGCGCTACTGCATCTAGTTCGCCGAGGGCATCATTCTTAAAACTATGAACTCTGGTAGATTTGTTTGACATCTTTGTATATTTACACTAGTGGCAAAATAAACTACAAGGTACAAAAGTTTGTAAAAGAATAAGATTACTCCATAGAGCTTGCGCCCTAAATGCTCCGACAAGCAGAAACCAAACGGAAAAAAAATTTTAAATAGTTGTTAATCACTACTAACCAATCAACCATATTTTGGTAGCCTTGATTTTAATCGTTATTAAATATTCAATCTATAAAAAATAACCATGAAAAAAATTAATCTATTTATCCTTTGTCTTTCCTTTTGTTTTTCATCTATAGCCCAAGAAACTTGGACCATTGATAACCCACACTCCAATCTACGTTTTGAAGTTGGATGGGAAGATTTTTCCATAAGAACAGGAGAGTTCAAAGTATTTGACGGTACGATCGTCACCAATTCAAGAGAAGATTTGACAAATGCTAGTTTTGATTTTAAAGTAGATGCGACTAGTGTTGATGTAATTGCAGACAGATTAGCCGACCATATAAAAAGTGACAAATTTCTAGAGGTAGAAAAATATCCAGAAATCACTTATTCATCAAACAAAGCAATTAAGACTGGAGAAGACACCTACCTTTCCATCGGTAAATTAACGATTCATGGGGTAGAAAAAGAACAAGCCGTTTCCTTTCGGGTAAAAGGGTACAAGGAAACCAAAAAAGGAATTCTTTATGGAATAGAAGTTTCTTTACAAGTCAATCGTATGGAATATGGATTGGATTGGGGAAGTCCTCGTCTTGCGGAAACTATTACATTGGTAGGTCACCTGCTTTATAAGTTAAAATCAGAATAGAGAAGCGAGAGTAGAGACTGATTGCGTTTACACACAAGGAAATTTCGTTGGTTTTCAAACATAATTCGTCTCTGCTCTCTATTCTCTATTCTCAAAAAACTACAACTCCCCCAAAGACTGAATCAATGCCTGATCTATTTCTTCTTGTTCCAATATCACAGGCGACGCTACCCTAGCTTCGCAATTACTAATGCCGCATCGTTCGCAGGTGGTATGTACTTCTCTTATTTTCAAGGCTGGATCTGAAATAAAATTAAAAATGCTTTTTAATTGAGGCGTCACCAATAAGCCAAGCGTAACGCTTGCTCCTTTTTGGGGAGACTGGAAAGATGGTTTTGCTAAAGAAATACAGAGGTATTCTTTATCCGTATTCCAGTATTTAGAAATTTGAGCATCTGCGATGACCGATACTTTTTTGGAAATCCGTAATTCTTTAATAGAGGTAATAGAGACCCATCTATTACAATAATGTTCGCTCAACTCATTATTATATGGACTATGAAGTTGGGATAAGTGCAAATCTTTGGTCATCTGAAAAGAACTCAAATCTTCACTACCTGTTAGTCGGATAAAGAACAAATCTTCTAAACCAAAATGATGCGGTAAGATATTGGTGAGTCGTTGTAATAACATCTCTTCTGTCACATTGTACTTACTCAACAGATCTAGGAAAAGATTGGGTTGCCAGGTATTTTCCCTAGAGATAGTCTTGATATCTTTTACTAATTCTTTCTCCTCCATTAATAGCGCCGCAGCAAAGTGAGAGGCTTTATAATTATTTAGTAATTTCTCAAAAGAGTCAATATTGATAATCGTCGTCTCATAAGGTCTTTCTGTAATTTTCAAATACTGAAATCCTAGTTCTCTGGCTAACAAAAAGTTTTCTTGCGCTTCTGAGAGTCCTTTCTTTAAGTACAAGACTTTTTTATCCTTATTTAAATAGGATCGAATAGATTTTAAATTACTATGCTTCTTAAGCGTTTTCCTATCTACTTTAATACCATAAATTTCTAATAACTGATCTTCTAAAAAGCCCCCTGTGAAAGGTACCGTTCCTTTAATGGAATATTCTTTTTTAAATAAGGCAACAGCTTCCTCCAACTCTGGAAAATAATTATTGAACATGTCCTGATAAGAGCGCAAGGCTTCCATGTAAAATTGCTCCTCTCCTACCTGATAATTCCGAGCTATTTTAAAAATAGTAGAAATAAAGGCATTGACCCGATCTGGAGTTTGCGTAAATAACTCAATTAGCTTTTCCAAACTAATTCCAAATTCTTCTAGCGGAAATAACTTAAAAAACTTAGAAGTCAACAAATCAATGATCGGTTGCAATTTCTTCGAAGCATTGGTAGACACCATATAGTTATAGTCTACACCAAGTGCATTGGCTATAATAGTGGTTTTATCAGGTTTTGGATATCGCTTTCCTTTCTCTATGTCATTCAGATAAGAAGTAGACAAACCTGTTTTGGTAGCTAATTCTTGATAGGATAAATCCTGTGATAAGCGAAGGTGCCTTAATTTAAAACCTAATATGAGTTTAATGATCTTACTGTCCTTTTGCATAACTAGCTGATATTGAGTGTGATCCACAAATATAGCTAATTTTCTCCAAAAAAAAGATAAATTATTTTTAGCGGAATTTCCGCTATTTACATAAATTCCCTTATCTTGCGGATATATTTAGTTTAAAACTGTAAAATACAATATATGGATACTCTACTAATCAACGCCTTCACTACCGTAAAAGGAGTAGCTATTCTAGGAGCACATAGAGAAGGATATGAGGATGTCTTATCGCCTGAAGCACAAGCTTTTTTAAAAAAATTACATCTACGATTTAATGATCGTAGAAAAGCGCTTTTAGCCGAACGTAATAAAAGACAAGTCGCCTTAGACCAAGGAAAGCTACCCAACTTCCTGCCAGCTACTAAGAACATTCGAGAAAGCGAATGG
>JALZWC010000836.1 GCA_023300255.1 Saprospiraceae bacterium
CCAATAAAACAATGGAGTCATAATTAGCCAAGGTAACTGAGTTTGTAAATGCACTAATTTATTACCAATATTAAATAAAATTGGATTCCACCAAGGACCAGTTGGCGCAAGTGGTGCCTATGATAATTGATAGTCTGCTGCTAATTGAGTAGAAATTTAATTATTTCTTGCTGCCCTTATCTCCATGGATTCTTATTCAACTAACAAACAATAATGCCGAGTATAGTTTTAACTTGCTTTTTTCAAAAGATCTTCAATGTTATATTTCTGATATTCCTTATTGTTCTTTTCCCTCATTCTTATAAGCTCATTTTTGCTCTGTATGTTAATCCATAAGGTTGGATCAACTCGAAATATCTTTCCTAGCTTAAGCGCTAAGTCTGTATTAATTTTTCTATTTCCTTTAAATAAAGCACTTAAATTCGATTCTTGGAATTCAATATATTCTGCAAATACTTTATTTTTTATTTTTAGCTCTTTTAGAAACTCCTTTAAAAACCAACCTACTTCTACTATTGGATCTGTTTGCTTTTCAAGATAACTTTCCATTTGAAATCTTAAGGATAGAAGTTTATTCTCTAAAATTTGCTTTTTAGTTTGTTTCTTTGATTGAGCAAGAATAATGCGTTGAAGTTCTTTAAACTCTTCCGCATTAGTATTTACTACACCAATTCCTAGTCCATTAATTCCTCCTTCATTTATAGTCTCTTTCTTTTTCATTTCTATTTGTCATTACTTTATTGCTAAATATTTTTTCATTAACTCCTTGCCTGCTTTCGGATCAAAAAACATTTTATTCCCCATTGCTAACGTAGCTCCATATTTATTATGATATAGTTCTATTAATTCCGTTTTACTATCAAATGATAAAAAGCCTTCATAATTCCTTTTCCCTTTCTCGAAACTCTCCTTACAAGCAAAAGCCAGTAAAATTCCTGCAGTGTTTTTATATCTCTTAAATTTCCCAATGTTATGTGGTGCAATTTCAATATTATTCATAAAAAGCATTTCATTGTTAAACATTGTCAACATTAAAATACCTTGGATTTCTTTTGTGGATTCTTTAAGGGTAATTTTGTATATGCGTGATCCTTCAACTTTGAATAAATTTCTCCAGTTAAAATTCCAACCATCTTTTTTAAGTGGCAGTTCTTGCAATATTGCTATTTGTATTTCTAAAAGCCCTAATACCCCGCAGCCTGCCCATCCTTCCGACTCTCCGAAGCTCCAAAATATACCCCACGTTCCGCATCATACATAATCGCCTGATACCCACCATAGATCCCCAAGCCAAAACCTACCTCATGTCCACGCACCATCAACTGTCGAATCGTTTCATAATCGAAACCACTCTCTAAACGAATTTTACCTTTACCATTGGCTGACTTACCCATTGGCGTAGAAGAACCCGTATGGTCTATTCTAGGAGCATCGCCAGCTTCTTGGAGATTCATGCCATAGTCGATCATATTCATCACGATTTGGCAATGGCCCATAGGTTGGAAGTCGCCGCCCATAACGCCGAAGCTCATATAGGGTTTGTCATCTTTGGTAACGAAGGCCGGAATGATGGTATGAAACGGTCGCTTTCCTGGCTCATAAGTATTCGCTTGTCCTTCGATAAGAGAAAATAATTCCCCTCGGTCTTGTAGCATAAACCCTAATTGAGGTGGCACCATGCCGCTACCCATGCCTCTATAATTACTTTGAATAAAAGAAACCATATTCCCTTCTTTATCGGCAGTAGTCAAATAGATCGTTTCGCCAGCGCTAATTTCTCCCGCGTCATATTGTGCAGCTCTTTCGGTGATGAGTGCTTGGCGTTCTTTGCCGTATTCTTTGGAGATTAAATGATCTACATTGACATCGGCAAAATCCATATCGGCATAATATTTTGCTCGATCTTCAAAGGCTAATTTTTTGGCTTCTACAAAATAATGAATATGCTGGTCACTGCCAAAAGGAATATTGGAAAAATCATATTGTTCTAAAATATTGAGCATTTGTAGAGCGGTGATGCCTTGTCCATTTGGAGGCAATTCCCAAACATCATAACCTCTATAGTTAGTAGAGACAGGTTCCACCCATTCTGATCGATGGCTGGCCAAATCATCATAGGATAAAAAACCACCTTGAGATTTTATGAAATTAGCTATGGTATGGGCGATGTCTCCTTTGTAAAAAGCATCTCTACCGCCTGCTGCAATTTTTGTTAAAGTAGCCGCCAGAAATTCATTTTTAAAGACATCTCCTTTTTGTGGGATTTGCCCTTTACCACCTATCGTATAAGTTTCTTCGACATTCGGAAAACCTTTTCTCAAATAGAAAGGAATAGAGTTGCCCATTAAAGCAGCGATATATTGCGTTAATGGAAAACCTTCCTTAGCATACTGGATTGCTGGCGCTAGATTCTCTTTCATTGACAACTTCCCAAATTTTTGATGCAACTCAAACCAACCATCTACTGCGCCTGGCACACTCACTGGCAATGGTCCATGTGATGGAATTTTTTCCATTCCTTTTTCTTTAAAATAATCTAATCTTAAAGATTTAGGAGATCGACCACTAGCATTGAGTCCATATAGTTTTTGTGTTTTGGCATCCCATACAATAGCGAATAAATCACCGCCCATGCCACAACCTGTCGGTTCCATTAAACCTAATGCGGCATTCGCTGCAATTGCGGCATCTACTGCCGAGCCACCTTTTTTAAGTATATCCAATCCAACTTGGGTAGCTAATGGTTGGGAGGTGGCGACCATCCCATTTTTGGCAATGACTTCTGCTCTGGTGGCAAAATTTTTACCTGTTAAGCGATCTTGTGTGAAGGCCATAGTGCTTAATGAAATTAGTATAATGGTGATTAATGATTTCATGATTTGTTTTTGATAAGTAATGAGGGATTAATAAAATATACAGTTAGTCGAAGCTATTTTTATCTCTGGCAAGGCAAAAAACCAGCCCGAATGACTTCGGGCGGGCGGGCGTAGGCGATGCCTAGCATCGACGAGGCTTTTTAACCTGCCTACTAAGGCAGGCATAGCCAGAGATGAAAAGAGCGAAGGATAACTGTGTAGTTTATTATTTCGTCATTACTAAAGTTACTTCCTTTCTATATATTCCTCTAAACCTTTCAGAATAAGTAAGTACTCGGACAAAATTAAACGTAATATTTAAACACATAGGCACATAGGGCACATAGGGCACATAGCCTATGTATTCTATGTGCCTATGTGTTTAGATAAAATTCTATTG
>JALZWC010000837.1 GCA_023300255.1 Saprospiraceae bacterium
TTTCGTTTACTTTACCAAAAATTAAGACATATTCTAAGCAAGCAATCTAAAATGGAACAACATCTACAACAATTAAGCAAAAAACTACAAGGCGAATTAAAGTATGATTCACTCCTGAAAACACTTTATTCTACAGATGCTTCCGTCTATCAAGAATTACCACTAGCGGTTTCCTTTCCTATGAATGATAAGGATATCCAAATCCTCATTCAATTTGCTAGAAAACATAAAACCTCCCTCATTCCCCGTACAGCAGGCACCTCCTTGGCAGGTCAATGTGTAGGAGATGGTATTGTCGTAGATGTATCTAAACATTTTACAAAAATCCTAGAATTTAATAAGGAAGAAGCATGGGTGCGGGTACAGCCAGGCGTAGTAAGAGATCAGTTAAATGAATTCTTACAACCACACGGATTTTTCTTTAGTCCAATTACCTCTACAGCGAATAGAGCGATGATCGGGGGAATGGTGGGTAATAATTCAAGTGGAACCACCTCTATAGAATATGGATCGACTAGAGATCATGTTCTTGAATTAAAAACTATCCTGAGTGATGGAACGGAGACCACTTTCAAAGAGTTGGATCAAGCGACCCTTTTAGAAAAGCGTAAGCTAAATAATTTAGAAGGAAAAATATACCAACAGATACAAGAAGAGCTAAGTACGATCAGCATCCAAAAGAATATTGTTGACCACTTTCCTAAACCTTCTATCCATCGTAGAAATACAGGTTATGCAGTAGATTATTTATTAAAAAGTGAAGCCTTTACAACAGATGGCCCTGCTTTTAATTTTTGTAAATTGCTATGTGGTTCAGAAGGTACTTTGGCGATAACAACAGAAATAAAAATCCATGTAGATCCCTTGCCTTTACCATTTGATATAGTTGTTGCCGCACATTATAATACAATCCAGGAGAGTATGGAAGCGGCACAAGTAGCCATGAAGCATCAACCATCTGCTTGCGAGTTGATGGATAAAATTATATTGGATTGTACAAAAGATAATATAGAACAAAGTAAAAATCGACAGTTTGTCGAGGGGGATCCTAAAGGAGTCTTATTAGTAGAATTTAGAGGGAATACCAAAGAGGAAGCAGAGGCAAAAGCAGATGCTCTAATAGCGGACATGCAAAAGCGGGGTAGGGGATACGCTTTCCCTAAAGTTTACCCACCGGCTACTAAAGGCGTATGGAAGTTGCGGAGTGCAGGCTTGGGCTTGTTGGCTAATATCCCAGGAGATAAAAAAGCAGTTGCCTGTATAGAAGACACAGCCGTTGCTATAGAAGATTTAGCAGATTATATAGCCGAGTTTGAAGAAATACTGAAGGGCTTTGGACAACGTTCTGTCTATTATGCACACGCAGGTGCAGGAGAAATTCATTTAAGACCCATACTAGATTTAAAGAAATCGGAAGGAGTCGCAGACTTCTATAAGATAAGTGAAGCGTCTGCCAAACTAGTCAAAAAATATAAAGGTTCTTTGAGTGGAGAGCACGGAGATGGTCGACTTCGAGCCGCCTTTATCCCCATGATGGTCGGGGAAGAAAACTATGCCCTATTTCAGCGAATCAAAAAAACATGGGATACCAATGGTATTTTTAATCCTGGTAAAATTGTAGATGCGCCTCCGATGAATACGTCCCTGCGCTATCAACCAGAACAAGACACCCCAGCCTTTGACACAGTTTTAGATTTTTCCGAAACAGGCGGAATTTTAAGAATGGCAGAAAAATGCAATGGTTCTGGTGATTGCAGAAAGCTACCCAATTCAGGTGGCACCATGTGCCCCAGTTACCAAGCAACTAGAAATGAAAAAGATACGACAAGGGGCAGAGCGAATACCTTACGAAAATTTCTAACAAAAAACGAAGGCGACAATCCCTTCGATCATCCCGAAATCAAAGAGGTAATGGACCTGTGTTTATCTTGCAAAGGTTGTACTTCTGAATGTCCTTCCAATGTAGATATGTCTAGTCTGAAAGCAGAATTTTTGCACCAATACTATCAAACGCATGGCATCCCTTTAAGAGCCAAAGCCTTTGCTAATATTGCTCGACTTAATAATTTTGGCTCTTTATTTCCTTCCATTGCTAATGTCTTTTTAAAAGGCAAAGCACCAAGTGCTTTATTAAAAAAAATATTAAAAGTAGCGCCAGAACGAAGCCTTCCTTCTTTACACAAAACGACTTTATATAAATGGTTTAAAAAGCAAGCACCTATCCCCAAAGGAAAAATCATTAAACAGGTCTATCTTTTTTGTGATGAATTTACCAACTACAATGATACACCAATTGGTATTAAAGCCATTCAATTATTAACTCACTTAGGATATGAAGTAAAGATGATTACCCACCCCGAAAGTGGTCGGGCAGCCATCTCCAAAGGCTTATTAAAAACAGCCCAAGAATATGCTATATCCAATGTCAATTTATTCAAAGATAAGATCACTTCCGACACACCTTTGCTAGGAATCGAACCTTCTGCTATTCTAAGTTTTAGAGATGAATACCCTCGATTAGTA
>JALZWC010000838.1 GCA_023300255.1 Saprospiraceae bacterium
AAAATCAACTCATCCGACGACGTAGTCATCGGACGAGTTGATTTTTTACTGAATTTGTCAAAGAACCTAATTTTGCATAGGCAACAAAGGTATCCGCATCACATAATTATGAGCCGTCATATACAGCATCGTACCCGCTTTATTCAAAGCACAATTAGCCGTAGCTTGACCCGTATCAATCGTTCCTAAGTGCTTCCCTTCTGGCGTAAAGACTAATACACCACCAGGGCCTGTTGCAAAAATAATTCCATCTGCCCTTACCTTCAATCCGTCTGGTAATCCTTTTTTGGTAGCGACCCATTTGGTCGCATCAAAAAACACTTCGCCTGCTCCAACAAAATTATTTTGTGCATCCAAATTATACTTCATCCAAATCGCTCGTTTGGGATCAGACACCGCTACGTATAAAACCGTCTCCGTTGGATTAAATGCTAGACCATTTGGCAAGCTTAACTCATCAGTCATCAATTCTAGAGTATCCTTATTAGGTAAATGCCCAAAACGATAAACACCTTGAAAATCTAATTCTTTTTCCGGATCTTCCATTTGTTTTGGTAAGCCATACGGAGGATCAGTAAACCAGTAAGTGCCCGCTTTATCTTGAACAATATCATTCGGGCTATTTAATTTTTTCCCTTGATAGTTGTTCGCTAATATTTTAAAGTTAGATTGAGGGCTTGTTAAAGGTGCATCCATCGCAGCCACACTTCTATCTCCATGTTGACAGAGCACTAATTGTCCCTGTTGATTAATAATTAATCCATTGCCCCCTTCTCGCTTTCCACTACCTGTATATCCAGAAGGGTTTAAATATTCTTTTTTCCCCTGCCCTTCTTTCCAACTCCATGCAATATTATTAGGTACATCTGTCCATATCAACATTTGCTCCTGTTCTAACCATACTGGACCTTCACTCCATGTGAACCCTTCTGCAAGCGTATCTATCACTACATCTTTATCAATGATTTTGTAAAGAGCAGGATCATTGACTACTAAAGGTGATTGAGAGGGCGTATTTTTTTCACAAGCCATGATTGTTATTAAAATTAAAAAAAAGAAAAGGTTAGTTAATTTCATTCTTATTCTCAAGTTGTTTAAGAATTGTCGCTATAATTTCAGGGGGAGTCTTTGCAATATTTATATTTATGGCCTCTAAGGGCTCCTCCAAAGTATCAAATTGAGATTGCAAAAGTGCAGGTGGCATAAAATGCTCTCGTTTTTTCATTCTGTCATAAATCTGGTCAAAGCTACCTTGCAGATATACAATTTCTGTATTTTTTATTATTCCAGCAGACAATATGGTTCGATAACTTTCTTTTAAAGCACTACATGCTATTACCGCTCCTTTATCCGCAACTTCAACTATCGCTAATTCATTGATTCTTCGCAACCAAGGCCAACGATCCTCATCTGTCAAGGCTGCTCCTCCAGCCATTTTGTCTATGTTACTTTGTGGGTGATAATCATCCCCATCATAGAAAGGGCATTGTAATTCGGCGGCTAACAACTTTCCTATCGTTGATTTCCCACAACCCGACACGCCTATGACGTAAATTATTTTTTTATCCATTTTTTTATAAATTCAATAAATGAAATGCTACCATGAAACTCGAAGATAGAGAATTTACAGATTTTCTAAGAATAATAATCCTTTAAAGTCCAAGAATGTTTGGACAGTCTTTAAACAATTCGTAATTCTTCCTGTTTATCAGGCAATGAAAAATTATCTAATTGTAGGTGCTTCGTCTGGTATAGGACAAGCACTAGCACAGCAACTAGCACTAGAAGGGCACCAAGTATATGGTACTTATCAATCAAATCCGACTACTTCAGCGGGCAATATCCAATATTTCCCACTAGATGTGACGGCAGATATGGATTTATCTTTTTTACCAGACCAATTAGATGGTCTAGTGTATTGCCCTGGATCCATTAATCTATTACCGTTCAAGCGCATCAAAACTGCTGCTTTTCTGGCAGATTATGAATTACAGGTATTAGGTGCGATTAAGGTTATTCAACAGGTCTTGCCTATTTTAAAAAAATCAGCACAGGCTTCTTTAGTATTATTTTCCACAGTAGCTGTTCAATCTGGCTTTAATTTTCATACGCAAGTAGCGGTATCAAAAGGAGCTATTGAAGGATTGACTAAGTCCTTGGCCGCAGAATTTGCCCCAACGATACGAGTCAATGCGATTGCCCCTTCTTTGACAGATACCCCTCTGGCAGCTAAATTATTAAATACCGATCAGAAAAAAGAAGCGAACGCACAACGACATCCCTTAAAAAGGATTGGTAGTGCAACAGATATTGCGAATACCGCAGCATTTTTATTATCCGAAAAAGCTTCTTGGATTACTGGTCAAATTATTCACGTAGATGGTGGTATGTCTGCTATAAAGCAGTAAGGAGAGCAGAGAAGCGAGAGTAGAGAATAGAGATAGATTTCGTTTTCATTCAACTATTTTTCGTTGGCTTTTAATAACTATTCATCACGCAAGCAGGAACTCCCCCCAACCCCCTCTTAAAAAGAGGGGGGGACGTCTGCGATTAAAAAAAATATTATGTTTGGATTTTTTAAGAAAAAAACGCCTTTAGAAAAGTTATACGAAAAGCACGAAAAATTAGTGGCAGAGGCTTATGCCTTGTCTACTAGTAATAGAACTGCTAGTGATGCTAAACAAGCAGAAGCAGGGGAAGTTATGAAAGAAATTGAAGCATTGGAAGCTAAATAA
>JALZWC010000839.1 GCA_023300255.1 Saprospiraceae bacterium
CTAAGTATCGGAGACTAGATTTACTAGTGGTTCTTTTCTTCAAAATAAAAAAGCCCTACGAAGATGTATACTTCGCAGGGCTTTTTATTTATTACGCTTTAATAATGTTTACACATCATCAGAATCTGTTACTTTATCTACTATTTCAGATATAGAGGTAGCGTCATCAACAACATTATCTAGTCCCTCTTCTACCGATTCTTCTCCAGATAATTTAGAAGCAGTGGCTGCTCCCAATCCAAACAAAGCTCCCGCAGCAGTCTTTAAAGTAGTCGTTGCAGCTTCCGTAATATCTTCTACTACATCTGTTACTTTATCTACAGCAGTGGATTCTCCAATTTCGGTATTATCAGTTTCTTTATTTTCTGCAATTTCAGTTGCATCGTCTCCATCCAATTTAGAGGCAGCAACAGTACCAGCGCCAAATAAAGCGGCAGCTCCTGCTTTGAAAGTAGAAGATAAACTATCTGTTATATCTTCCATCACATCAGATGCTTGCTCTAATATAGTTTCTCCATTAGATTCTCCATCTATAGAAGTAGCTTCTGCTACCTTTCCTGTATCATCATCTCCTTTAAGAACAGACATCGCCGCAGCTCCTGTCCCTAAAATCATACCCGCAGCAGCCTTTACTGTTGAGGATACACCTTCTGTAAGATCCTCCACTACATCAGATGCTGTTTCCGTTACCGTTTCTACTTTATCTGCGATAGCTTCTTTAGTTGCTGATACTTGCTCTACTACTTCTACTTTATTTGATACTTCTGCTTCGACTTCCACCGTTTCTTTTGGAGTCACTTTCATTTTATCAAACATAGCTTCTGTAGCTGCCAAGTCTTCTGTTGTAGTTTCTGCTACGTTAGTTGTTGTAGTTTCTGCTACATCATTAGTTGTTGTAGTTTCTGCTACATCACTAGTTGTTGTAGTTTCTGCTACATCATTAGTTGTTGCAGTTTCTGAAGACTTTTCCACTATTGCCCCTGCAGCAGCTATTCCTGCAACGGCAGCTGCAACTTTTCCAGGAGCTACAATAGCTCCAGCAGCTTTTTCTAACTTTCCTTCTGTATCTTTTCTAGCAGCAGCTTGGCTTTTAATTTCATTAGCAATTTTTTGTTTTGCCGCTGCTTTTGCTGCCTCCATCTCTGATTTTTCTTGCCGCTTGGCATCCTTATCTTTTTGAGAAGCAATTCTTCTTTCTAAATCTTCCTTCGTTTTCAACATCTCGTCAAACTTCTCTTTCTTAGAACGAACCCGTTCTTCTGTCATGCCAATTTTAGCTTGACGAAGCTGCGCTTCCAATTGACCATCTGTATCGTTAATACGCTTACGCTGAAAGTTTAATTCATCCTCATCTCTGGCAATAGAACGATCCATTTTTTCTATTGCTCCCATCAATCCCTTAAACCTACGTGTCAATCTTTCTGTAGCAGAAGACTCACTATTCGCTTCTGGACCAAAACGTTTTTCTTTTACTTTCTTGAAGGCTCCGTCCAATCGAGCCCATATCTTAGAACGATGTTCTCTTGTTAATTTAATTTCTCTGAAATTTCTTTGTAGACCTTTTAGCTGATCAAACACTGCAGGTAATCGAACACCATCTGCAACATTTTTTTCAATATCATCTAGTTTTGTCATAAAGGTATCCATGTGCCCCTTAGACATTTCTCGAAACTGATCATCTAATGCACTACGTAATTCTTTGAGCTTACCAAAGAGTACATTCGTCTCATCTCTTAATATATCTGCATGCTCTCTTAAAAGATTGCGTTCTTTTACCTGATCTTGTACTTTACCCCAGAAGTTTTTTAATTGCTCCCAAGTATCAGAATCATAAGCAGTCAACTTAGCTACATTAGCTTGCAAATCACCAAGTTCATTCTTATAAACATCATTTAACTTGGAAGAAAGTACCACAAAGTGCCATTCTGTTTGAGCCCGTTGAACAATATCTCCTCGTTCTACTTTCAAATCAGCTGGCAAAAGGCTTTCTGTTACAGAAAGTTCTCTTTCTGTATGTACATTTCCGTCAGGGAAGACAACTTCTTTATTATTTCGCCAATCTCCCATTAACTGTCTTGCAAATTCATCGGTGGCTACGACTTCTGGAAAAGTCCAAATATCTACTTTGTTATCTTCAGGTCTCAATTGCAGCGCAATTAATACTTTTTCTTCTTTTTCGTTGTAGCCCCACAAAACAAGTTTAGTCTTCATATAATCATGTATGTGTTAAACATTAAACAGAACAGGAACTTCATGTCCTATAGCTGTCTATTCAATTACGTTAGTATATAAGTATTGTTTAATATTTCAAGCGTAAGATTGATGATTTCATCTCCCTTTCGCAGAAAGTTTATCCTTTAAACAACTAGTCGGAACGTCTGTAAGTGTGTACCATTATTTGATATAAAATCAAAATGTACACGTCCAAATAAGCTTCAAAGTAATTAAAATCTATTATTCTAAGTAAAGGTGTTAAAATAAAGTAGACCATTATGATTTTTTAAATACTTGGTTGTTAACGTCTTACGACTTCATACTTACTACTTTATACTTATTACTTCACTAATAGACTTTCTTCTTTGGCAAATCTCTATAATCTATAATATAGGAAACATAAAAAGCAAACAAACAAAGCATTAATTTTCCCTTTTCATAGATGTACACTAGTTAAATTTCTCAAAGAAACATAGAAATTTAACTTCAGAAGGTTTGAAAGTAGATACTGAAAAACAGCTTACCTGTTACGTAAAATTAACAATATATATCAGTAATTACCAAATTATTAATATATTAAACCATAGTAACCAGTACTAAGCAGTTATTTTTTGCACTCCAACCAGTTTTTTATCTACTAAATATTGTGCAATTTGTACCGCATTTGTTGCTGCTCCTTTACGCAAATTATCTGCTACAATCCAAAGATTTAAAGCATTTTCTGTAGATTCATCTCTTCTGATTCTGCCGACAAAAACCTCATCTTTGTGCTTTGCATAAAGCGGCATCGGATACTTATTGGCTTTAATATCGTCCTGAACAATTATCCCGTCCGTTGCTTCCAATAGACGTTTAACATCTGCCACCTCATATGGTTTATGAAATTCTACATTTACACACTCTGAATGTCCACCTTGGACAGGCACTCGTACAGCTGTTGCTGTGATGCCTAAAGTATTATCTCCAAATATTTTTCTAGTTTCATGCACCAATTTCATCTCTTCTTTGGTGTAATCGTTATCTAAAAATATATCACAATGCGGCAAACAATTATCTAAAATTTGATAATGGTAGGCCATTTCATCCGGTAATTGTTTCTTTCCTGCTTTTTCTGATTCGTATTGAGTAACCGCTTTTACGCCTGTTCCAGTGATAGATTGATAGGTAGAAATTACTAATCGTTTAATACCAAAAGCTTCATGTAATGGGGCTAATGCAGCTACCATTTGAATAGTAGAGCAATTAGGATTGGCAATAATTTTATCGTTTTCTGTTAATTCTCCAGCGTTAATTTCTGGAACAATTAATTTTTTAGTTGGATCCATCCTCCATGCAGAAGAATTGTCAACCACAGTTGTACCTACTTCTGCAAACTTAGGTGCCCATTCCTTAGAAACACCTCCTCCAGCAGAAAATATAGCTATGTCTGGTCGCTCTGACACTGCTGTAGCCATGCTAATACAAGCATATTTCTTTCCACTAAATGTAATTTCTTTTCCAATGGAGCGATCTGAGGCTACCGCCAAAAACTCTGTTACAGGGAATTTTTGCTCCTCTAATACTTGGCACATCACCGTGCCTACTAATCCTGTAACGCCTACAACAGCAACTTTCATGCTATTCAATTTTGTGTAACTATTCCTAAATAGTTACCATTAAGAAATACGATTTTATTGGTTATTTTCTAATCTTAACAATTCAATTAGGATACAAAGATAAAGCCATTTACAATTTTTTGCTAAGTATTACTTAATTGAATTACCTATTCCTTTTTTCTTTCTATTTATTAGGTTTCGTACCCAATTAGGTACGACCACTACTCCTGCAATTAAATAAGCATAATAAGTAAGGCCGCGCCACATAAAGGCAATAATTAACGAAATACCTTGTGGTACAAAATCCTTTAAAAATCCACCAAAGACAATTTCTGCAAAACCTGCTCCACCTGGTGTCGG
>JALZWC010000840.1 GCA_023300255.1 Saprospiraceae bacterium
TTAATTGAGTGTAAAACAATTCTGGGGCAGCCAATTAATTCATCCGATCACTTCCAGTGGTCGGATGAGACGTCCAGCTTGGTCCGACCACTGGAAGTCATCAGTCCAATTGGGTTGGAATGGTCCCTACTTTGTTTTACACTCTAATTAATTAGTGAGAAGTCAGCCGTCAGATCGTCCTTTTGGGACTATCAGGTGTCAGACTTATGACTTTGACTTGCGGCGCTTCTGATAGCTTTTACAGTCTGATAGTGCCTCTATTATGTATAAAGGCACAAGGCAGCACCCATAGACGTCAGGCTAAAGAAAAAGAGCGTAGCTCTGACACCGTCTATAGAACAGCTATGTTTTTAAGGAATAGATAAGGGGCATCGCCTCGTCACCGTCTATTTCACGGGGTCGAACCTGTCGTGTTTATCTGGCTAACTAGACAGGACAGGCCGCTAGACAGGAGCGATGTTCCTTAAGGACTGTCTATAATATTTTGCTATAAATGGGGCCAGAGCTACGCTCTTTTTTTTAATATCTTGAGGCTTTGCCTCAAGGATAGGAGGCACAAGGCAGCGCCTTTGCGCCAGCAAGAAACAACAACAATAGGGTTGGAAGTTTTTATAATTACATTTTATGTTTAGGAGTTTTTATCAGCTACACAAATTTCATTTAGTATTCCTATTAATCCTTGGATTGTCTTGGGGGGTTGATGGTAATAGTTATTATAATAAGGCTGCCTACTCTATTCCTATATCTCTGCTCTTACATCCAGAACCAGATAGTACGGATAAAGCTAGATTTTATCAAACCAAAGCGAAATCTGGTGATGGCGTTTATTCTATTCTCCGACGGTATAAATTGTTAGATTCTCCTTGTAATCTAGAACGGTTTTATGAAATCAATGGCTTAGATAGAAATTCTAGTTTAGCTAAAGGAAAAGCTTATTACCTGCCTATTTTATTATATACTTATAATCGAAAAAGTATTCGTTCTACTATTGGTATTGATGATTGGGATTTGGCCATCAGAATACAATCTTATAATAGAGATCTGATGCAAGAAAAGATTCGGTTAACAGATTATGTCAATGATGAAATTCTATGGGTTCCGTATCATGAAATGTATTGTTCGGAGGAAACAAGAACGGAAACGCCGGAACCGCCCGCAGTAGATGCTAGAACTTTTGCTATTTTTGGTAAGGAACATGAAAAGGTTCCTCTAAAAAATGAGCTGCTTAAAGGTCGTATCTATTATGTCGTAAGTGGTCATGGTGGTCCAGATCCTGGTGCTGTTGGAAAAATAGGCAAAAATCAATTATGTGAGGATGAATACGCTTATGATGTAGCTTTACGATTGGTTCGGGAATTAGTGTCGAAAGGGGCTATTGCTTATATGATTACTAGGGATATTAATGATGGCATTCGTTCTGGTAAGTATTTGAAACACGATACAGATGAGATTATTTGGGGAAATTATAAGATTCCTTCTAGTCAAAAGGCTAGATTATTTCAGCGTTCGGATATCGTCAATGAATTATATGATAAGCATAAACGACAGGGTTTTAATGACCAACGCTTGATCGCTATTCACGTTGATTCTAGAAGTAAACGACAACAAACGGATGTCTTTTTCTATCATTATCCTGGAGCGGATAAAGGGGAACGGATTGCTAAGAATATTCAGAAAACTTTTGAAAAGAAGTATCGAAAGTATCAAAAGAATAGGGGGTATCGTGGTTCGGTGACGGCTCGAGATTTGCATATGTTGCGAGAACCTCAGTGTACGTCTGTTTATGTGGAGCTTGGTAATATTGGGAATACTTTTGATCAACAACGGTTTTTGTTGGCGTCTAATCGGCAGTTGTTGGCGGAGTGGTTGATGGAGGGGTTCATCAAATAAAATAAGCAGTGGCAAAGCCACTGCTTATTTTATTTGATGAACCCGCCCACGACTGCGTCATGGGTTACTGGGTGTCTATCCCACGACTGCGTCATGGGTTACAAGGTGTCGTCCCGTTGGGACTGTTCGTGTTACTCTCCTTTGGGTCTTTTAATTCGCTGATTTTGAATGGACGGGAAATCATAAATTTTAAATCATACATCATATATCATATATCTATCTGAACTAGTCCCACGACTGCGTCATGGGCTACAAGGTGTCGTCCCGTTGGGACTGTTCGTGTGAATCTCTGTGAGGGTGGGAAATCAGAAATCGGATATCTTACACCTGTCTGCTAAGGCACGCAGGCAGGTCATAAATCATATATCCATCTAGATTAAATCATGATGGATATATGAGGTATGATTTCTGATGTATGAGGTATGATTTCCTCTACTAGGCAGTTGTTAGTAGGAAGGAGTCGTCTTTGCCTTCTAGCATGGAGGAACCCATTAGGAATTCATCTACTGCTTTGGCTGCTTCTCGGCCTTCGGAGATGGCCCATACTACTAGACTTTGTCCTCTTCGCATATCGCCTGCTACGAATACGTTTTCTAGGTTCGTTTGGTACTTATTATCTTTTACGTTTCCTCTTTCATTGACTTCTACGGTTAGCTGCTCTAACATCCCTTCTAATTGAGGATGTAAGAAACCAATTGCTAGTAGGGCTAGTTCGCAAGGAATATCTCGTTCTGTCCCTTCTATTTCATTAAAGGTGAATCTTCCTGTACTAGGATCTTTCTCCCATTTGATATCTACTAACTTAATGGCTTTTAGATTGCCGTTGCCATCGCCAACAAATTCTTTGGTAGATATGGCCCAATGTCTGTCACAGCCTTCTTCGTGAGAAGTAGAAGTCCGTAACATCATTGGCCAATTTGGCCAAGGAGTGGAGGCTGCTCTTTCTTCAGGTGGTTTACTTAATAATTCTATTTGGGTAACGGAAGTAGCTTTGTGGCGATTAGAGGTGCCGACACAATCGGAACCTGTATCTCCACCACCAATTACTATTACGTTTTTTCCAGTTGCCAGGAGCGCCGTTGCTGGATCAATTTCGTCACCAGCTACTCGCTTATTATTTTGATCTAAGAAATCCATCGCAAAATGAACTCCTTTTAATTCTCTTCCTTTTATGCCTAAGTCTCTAGGGACTGTAGACCCTCCGCATAAGACTACTGCATCGTAGTCTAACATCAATTCATTGGCATCTATATCTACCCCTACATTTGCATTTACTTGGAATCGGATCCCTTCTGCTTCCATCAAAGAAACTCGTCGTTCTACGACCCACTTTTCTAATTTGAAATCTGGAATACCATATCGCAATAAGCCTCCTGGACGTGTATTTCTTTCAAATACCGTTACCGAATGACCTGCTTTGTTTAGCTGCGCTGCCGCTGCCAATCCTGCTGGACCAGAACCAACGACTGCTACTTTTTTACCTGTTCTTAAAGTTGGTGGTTTTGCTCGAATCAATCCTTTCTCGAAAGCGTTCTCTACAATTGACTTCTCAATGTGTTCAATTGCTACTGGCGGTTGGTTGATTCCCAATACACAAGATGCTTCACAAGGGGCTGGACAAATACGTCCTGTAAATTCTGGGAAGTTATTGGTGCTACTTAAAATCTCATAGGCTTCGCCCCACTCTTCTCGATGTACGGCATCATTAAATTCTGGTATAATATTGCCGAGTGGGCACCCATTGTGACAAAATGGAATACCACAATCCATACATCTAGCTGCCTGTTGGTTGGTCTTTTCTTCTGGGAATTCAACATATAATTCCTTATAGTCTTCTACTCGTACTGCACTATCTCTTTTCCCTGGTAATTCTCTTGTGAAATTTAAAAAGCCTTTTGGATCTGCCATTTTATCTGAATATTAGTTCTTTTCTAAACGTTTTTTTTTATAATCCCTGCTGGCGCAAAGGCTCTGCCTTGTGCCCCTATCAAAAAAGGTTTTGCTTTTTCAATAGCTAATGTAAGGAACGTGTGCAAAATAACTTCGTAATTTAGGCTGCTTCTTTTGTCCTTATTTTTTACTTTGTAAACAGTCTCTATATCAAC
>JALZWC010000841.1 GCA_023300255.1 Saprospiraceae bacterium
ACGAAATTTCGTTGTTTTCTAACCGAAATACATCTCTAATCCCGATTCTCTACTCTCTTTTCTAAAAAATGTCCAGTAGTCTGAACTTGACGTAACATGTAGGTCCAAATCATTGAAAACCAATAAATCAGCTTATTCTGCAAGGAATACCAGTATAAATAGAAAATTTATTATCTTGTCGTCCAATAGGAGTACAAAAAAAAGAATAAATTTATTTTTGTCCTACATCTAATACATTATTAGATTTTTATCTCCTTGATCGTCCAATAAAATCTAATAAGCTAAAATAGGCCAACAGATTCGTCTAAAAGTGTAGCGAAAATACATATGTATTATGAATATAAAAATGTATAAAAGTAAGGTAGATAATACCTTTATCTTCAAAGTATATAGAGCTAAGAAACCTATATTGTTAGGGAAATCCTATCCTTCTAAGCAAGCGTGTTTATCTGGGATTGAGCAGGCTTTATCAGCTATTCGATCGAATAATATGATTAATATCCGTTCGAAGGAAGGGGGTGGTGGTTTTTTATTCTCTACAGGAAACGTAGAAAGCTGTGTATTTAAAACACTTGATCAAGCTAGTGATGGGCTTGCTTTTCTAAAAGAGACAATTGGGAAAAAACAAGATTTCAATGTTGCTTTTGATACAGTAAAGGAGCAAGTAATCTCAAAAAAGGTTCTAGGTCGACCATCGGAAGGCTATGATTTCAAACAAGTTTCTAAGACAGAAAAGCCAGGCTTTGAATTACTAGATAAAGATAGCGGTGATTTTTACTTTCATTTTAATGATAAGGAAGGAAAGCCCATTTTCTTTAGCCGATCCTATGATGGGAAGACCGTAAGAACCAAAGCTGCAAGGAATTTAATTACTTGTATTAAAGAGGAGACACTTGTTACAGAGATTTTGGCTGCAGGTAATTCTTCTGTGTTTTTATTGAAAACAGCAGCGCAAGAAGAAATAGGAAGAAGTAAACGATTCAAAAGTAAGGCGGCTGCAATCGAATCTTTAAAGGATTTTAAAAAAGTAGCTTTAGGAAAAGTGAAAATTTTGAAACTGGCCAAGAAGAAAAAGAAGAAAAAGAAGAAAAAACTTCCAAATCAAAAATATGACTTAAAGCAAGTAGCACCTATCGGAAATATAGGATTTGAAGCATTTAGAAGTCAGAAAAATAAATTCGATTATTTTCAATTTTTTGATAAAACAGCAAAACCGCTACTACATAGTAGGGCCTTTGATAGTCGTGGAAAAAGAGATGCGGCTATGATGGAAGCTATTGAATTAAGTGGAGATAAGCGTTTATATGCTATAACAGAAAAGGAAGGAAACTATCATTTTATTCTTCAAAATACACAAGGAAAAGGTATAGCTAAAAGTCGAATTTTTGCTAATAAAGCAGCGCTAATTGAAGGAATGAGGTATTTTCATGCCAATGCAAAATCTTATGCAGATTTAAGCAATGTCTTAATGATTCCTTCGTCAGAACAGATTACGATTAATATAAATAAGAAAAAATCCCCTCCAGTACCTAAAAAGAGAGGAGCCAAGTCTAAGTCTGTTACTACTAAACCTATTGCACCTATTGCCGTTAAACCTTCTGCTGCTAAAGAGATTCCTCCAATCAAAACGGAATCCAAAACACAAATTCCTCCAAAAAGTAGAAAGGAGACGCCTAAGAAAACCCCTCCAAAACAACAACAACAACAACAACAGGGGAATAACACAAACAGAAGAAAGAACACGTCTCCAGTTAAACCAATACCAACAGCTGATGCAAAACAGCCTCTAAAACAAGCTGGTAATAAGCAACCTAATAATCAGTCTAATAAGCAGTCTAATAATCAAAAGACTCCACCTAAGGCTAAACAGCCCAGATCTACACCATCTAATAATAGGAATAACAATAACAATAGAAACCGAAACCAACCTCCTTTAAAAGAAGGACAATCTCCTAAACAAGCTTCTACGAGAACCAATTATGTAGATCCTGTTGTCTCTAAGAAATCAACCAATAAAGATGCGCCTCCAAGAATTTTGCCTCGTGGAGAAACAGAGATTCCGAAACTCGGTTTTTGGAAATGGTTGATTCCTTTAATCTTAGCTATTATTGTTGGTATATGGCTTTTGCGCTCTTGTGTAGGAGTAACCAAAGAAGCGGTTAGTGCTAAACCAATTATCGAAAAAGTAGTGGAACCTGTTGTTGAAAAACTACCTACTTTATTAGGTGTTAATGCAGCAGATCTAGGATTTGAAAAAAGAATGGTTGCTGCGAAAATTGCAGACTTTTTGAGTTTGCCAGGAAGTGTATTTCCTGCTACTTTTGTCTTAGATAAAGTCCATTTCCCTACTAATCAAGACCGACTAGACCAAGAAGCTTATGCTCAGCTGGATAGAATGGGCTTAATTTTAAAAGCTTATCCTGATGCAGTTGTACAAATTAAAGGGCATACGGACAACGTAGGAGGGACAGAACGGAATGTAGAATTGTCTGAAGAAAGAGCGTCAATTGTTTTAAATTATTTATTGGGGAAAGGACTAAAATCTAATCGAATTTCTGCGAAAGGATTTGGAGAAATAGAGCCCATTCAAACAAATGATACAGCGGAGGGGCGTTCGGCTAATCGTCGTTCGGAAATAGTACTGATAAAGCGGTAAAAAGTCACTTTATTTTACTTGTATTTTTAATAAATAATAGTACAAAAAAAAAGCCCGTCAACGCTCAATAATGAGTACTAACAGGCCATCCTTAAACTGTACTGCAAATATAATAGGACTATTAGATTTTATGGATACCCCATTCATGGTAAATATTGCACGTTGTGTTAAAACTGTGTTATTTTTTTGTTTAAATGTATTTTTTAGGATAAAAAAAGTTGACTACTTTTCCTGTTTCATCATCAAGATCTGACCATTTTTTTATGTCGGCGGAGATCTCTATAATACCACAAGTAGGTATATTGTCTGTATAATTTCTTGTAAAAAAATTTGCTACGTCTGTAAATCCAGGATTATGCCCGAAAACTAGTAGCGTATCTATTTGATCAGACTGCTTTTGTACGATAGAAATTATCGTAGAATAATAAGCTTCATATATCGCCTCCTCTTTTATAATATTATCCAGGTCTATATTTAAAGCTTTTGCAAAGTAGGTAGCAGTAGTATATGCTCTATTAGCAGGGCTTGATACAATTGCATCAGGTTGTATGCCTTTTTCTTTCATCAGATTGGCCATAAATGGAGCATCTCGTAAACCTCTTTTATTTAAGGGACGATCAAAATCTTTAAGGCTCATATCTTTCCAACTTGATTTCGCATGTCTGATGAAGTAAATCGTTTTCATGTTATTTTATTTTATGAATATTTTGAGTGTACATTTATTTTTTCATTCCTTTGAAACCATACAAAAAATAGAAAAGCGAGAATAGAGATGTATTACGTTTAAAAGACAACGAAGCTTCGTCTATTCCTGTCTGCGTGCCCTATGGTATATACATAAGGCAAAGTGTAAGAATAAATTAGCCATTTTAAACTGCTCTTTTTCCTTCTAATAAATCCTAAAAAAAGAACCGTAGCCAACTATGCTTAATTTTTCAGAATTCCTTAGAAGAAAAAATAGCTAGCTTAAAACGACCAATTTATTCTTACACTTTGCCTAAGTATTTTCGTAATTGACGGGGACGAGCCTGTCGGGCCGCCAGGCAGGAGCTACGCCCCTTAAGAACGTAACAAATACTGGTATTTTACTATAGACAG
>JALZWC010000842.1 GCA_023300255.1 Saprospiraceae bacterium
ACTTTTATTTAGATATCGAATAAATACAGGATATAGACTATAATAAGATCTAAAATCAAAATAACTATAAGGATTTAACATTTCTATAAATAAGGAACTAGTCCAGTAGTGGTTGAAATTTCTTAAATTTACAGTCTGAAACCTGTTTGGTTCACAATTTGCCGTAGGGATATTTAAAACCGTTAGAAAAGTAGGCAAAAAAAAATGCTAATACTGACAAAATACTGACAAAATAGGCAAATGAATTGCACCTATCTTCTTACATTCCCTTCCCCTAATTAAGACCTTACTATTTTTGTATCTTGCAATTTAAAACCATACAAGAATAGAAAGTAGAGAAGCGAGAATAGAGATGTATTTCGTTTAAATAGACGAAATTTCGTTGCTTTTTAAACGAAATACGTCTCTATTCTCTGCTCTCGCTTCTCTATTCTAAAACCTGTATGGTTTTAAAACCTTGCAATAGCAAAGAATCCATTCCTTATAATTTATCATTTTTCATGAAAAAATATTTACTAGTAATTTTATCTATCCTAATTGTTCATGTAGGATATAGTCAATCTAAAACAGATAAAGACTTCTATAACACTGACCAAGTCAAAGAAATACGTATTACTTTCAAACATAATAATTGGGCAGTAATATTAGATTCCCTTCGGTCTAATGGTTCCAAAATGCTGGTTGGTACTGCCAACATAGATGGCGCTATTTATAAGAATATTGGTGTCCGATATAGGGGTAGTAAGTCTTTTACTACTGGTGGTCAAAGAAATCCTTTGTTTATAAAGTTAAACTATATTGATAAAAAGCAAAAACATCAAGGCTATAAGCGCCTAAAACTGTCCAATGCATTGAGAGATCCAAGCATGGTAAGAGAGGTTTTAGGCTATGAAATAGCTAGAAAATATATGATTGCCCCTAAAGCAGGGTATGCTAAAGTCTATATCAATCAAAAGTATTATGGCTTATTTACCAATATAGAGGCTGTTGATAGTGAATTTTTAGAAGAGCACTTTAAGCATGATGATAATGTTTTAATAAAATGCACTCCTGATATAGGAGGTACGATTCCAGAGGGATGTATGCCTAATGTATTTGGCGCATTGGCCTATGAAGCAGATGTGGCTTGCTATATGCACAATTATGAATTAGAATCAGATGATGGCTGGGGTGATTTAATCTATTTAACGGATGTTTTAAATAATCATCCTGAAAAGATAGAATCTGTACTGGCAGTGGATCAAACATTATGGATGCTCGCTTTTAATAACGTATTGGTCAACCTGAGTAGTTATAGTGGTAGAAGAAGTCAAAATTATTATTTATATCAAAATGATAAGGGACAATTCACGCCAGTTATCTGGGATTTAAACTTAGCTTTTGGTAGCTTCAAAAGTGTTAGTGCTGGCTCTGATTTAGACTTAAAGCAATTACAAGAGCTTGATCCATTATTACATATAGATAATCCTTATAAACCATTGCTTAGTCAATTATTAAAAAATGAGACGTATAAGAAAACTTATCTAGCACATATACGAAGTATTGTTTATGACAACTTTGAAAACGGTTGGTATGAAACGCGAGCTAACGAATTGCAAACACTAATACAAGGGCCTTTCTTAGATGATAAGAACCAAGTATACACTTATAGTGATTTTAAAAATAGCTTAACTACCACTATAGGAAAGCGAAGTAAAATTCCTGGGATTGTAGAGTTAATGTCCAAACGATCCAAGATGCTAAAAAAGCATCCTGCATTAAGGGTTATTCCTCCTACTATTGAAGATGTTCAAGCAGTAAAACGAGAACAATACGCTAGTGAACAAATTAAAGATTTTACAATTATAAGTAAAGTAGACAAATTACCTAAAAAGGTATCAATTTACTATCGTTATTCAGGTTCTGACGATTTTCTAGTGGCTGAAATGAAGGATGATGGAAAGCTGATGGACAAAGGGGCTAAGGACAAAAAATTCACCGCTACTATTAAAAGTAATGGACATACTAGCATCGACTACTATATTGTTGCGGAAAATGCTGCGGCTATTAGTTTTTCTCCTGCTAATTATATGTTTGAATTGCATTCAGCTAATTTAATGGAGCTTAACTAGGTGAATCACTTCAAATAAATAAAGTCATACTACTCATAAGAAAAGAGCAGAGAATAGAGATAAATTTCGCTTAAAAAATGACCAAATTTCGTTGTCTGTAAACGAAATCTGTCTCTATTCTCTGCTCTCTGTTCTAGTTCACATGTATAGTAGTATGATAGGTTATATCAAACCATATCTAACTAGCTGAAATCTAGTGTTCTGATAGAAAGAAGCTAAATCTCAACTAGTCAGATATGGCTTGACTTACTACTTAGGCAAAATGTAAGAATAAATATACCATTCCTTAAACAAGATCAATAACAGAAAACCTATAATGTTTTCAAAACGATCACTTATTTTTGCACTTATGAAAATATATTATTCCTTACTTATCCTTCTTTATTCTCTTTGTTGCTTTGGACAAGCAGAAGAAGCACAATTACTAGGTCGATGGCAAGATAGTACTTTAGTTGGGTCTTTTGCGCATAAAAATGCGTATAATGAAATATGGGGTTATGCCATTCCAGAGCATGAGTATGCTATTATTGGCACTACTAAAGGAACCCATTTTATAGAAGTAACGGATCCCCAACAACCCAAGGAAGTGTTTTTTGTCGCTGGGAAAGATCAAGGAGGCATTATCATTCACAGAGATTATCACGATCATGAGGGCTATTTGTATGCAGTGAGTGATGAAGGAGAAAGTAGTTTGCAAATTATAGATTTGAATCAATTGCCTGATACGGTAACGGTAGTTTATGATTCAGATAATTTGATTAAACGTTCCCACAATATCTTTATTGATACGACCAATGCTTTGTTATATTCCTTATTGAGTAGAGGGGGGATTACTAGCTTCTCTGCTATGACGCTATTCGATATTTCTAATCCTACTCAACCTATCTTTATCAATCAATATAATTCCTTTGGTAGTACTCGTGCTAGTCAAGTACATGATGCTTATGTAAGAGACAATATTGCTTTCTTAAACTTAGGTCCAGATGGATTAGCTATTGTAGATTTTAGTGATCCGATGGCTCCAGTCACGATAAGTACCTTGACAGATTATCCAGATCGAGGATATAATCATTCTGGTTGGTTGTCTACAGATTGCACGAATTATTATATGGCAGATGAGAATCATGGCTTTGATCTAAAAACCATTGAAGTAGAAGATTTATGTGAACTAGAGATAGGCACTTCCTTTAATGCAGAAGTAGCCTCTACGACTAGCATTCCTCATAATCAAGTAGTCGCCTGCAATTACTTATATACGGCCTATTACTATGACGGCTTGCGGGTGTATGACATTTCAGATCCAAGCAATCCAGTACTCAGCTTGTTTTATGATACCTATCCAGAAGTAGATAGCACACAATTTAGAGGTGCTTGGGGAGTGTATCCTTTTTTACCCTCTGGTACTATTTTAGTATCGGATATGCAAAGAGGCTTATTTGTTTTTGAAGGAATGGGTGATGATTGTTTTAATCAAGATCCTCCAGCTTGCCTTATGCAGAATTGCTTATCCACCTCTACTACAGATCTCTCTAGTCCTGGTACTATAGCGGTGTATCCAAATCCTGTAGTTAATAATTTTTCTATTCAATTTAATTTAGCAGAAGTAGTTCCTAATATGAATATTTCTCTGCTTAGTTTAGCAGGAAATGTATTGCAACAATGGACAATAGAAGAAATTGCTAATGGGGAGCAATTATTATCGTTCCCTCTAAAAAAAGAAGTAGCGAATGGTTTTTACTTTTTATCTTTGCGTACAGAAGAAGGGGTTCGCGCGTTTCCATTGGTGGTTAATAAGTGAAACGAACAAAATAACTTGAACCATTATGCTTGTTCTTTTTCCTCCTAAAAAATGCAGAAAAATAAGTCCGTAGCTAGGCTATGCACTGATT
>JALZWC010000843.1 GCA_023300255.1 Saprospiraceae bacterium
AAGGAACCGTAGCCCAGCTATGCTTAATTTTTTAGCATTCCTTAGAAGAAAAAATGTCTAGCTTAAAACGACCAATTTATTCTTACACTTTGCCTAACAGATCAAAGGTATCTACAAGAGCTATAAGATTGATAAACAATTTCAATAAAAAAGCCTTTAGAATTTTAAATTCTAAAGGCTTTTTTATTAAAAGGAAAACGCTATTCTACTCTTTTTTCATTTCAAAACCATCCAAAAATCCTGTGTGAAAATCCCCTGCTTTAAATTTTTCATCATCCATTAGTTGCCTATGAAATGGAACAGTTGTTTTAATACCTTCTACTATAAATTCATCTAAGGCTCTCTTCATTTTTAAGAT
Source organism: Saprospiraceae bacterium (assembly GCA_023300255.1). Lineage (GTDB taxonomy): Bacteria > Bacteroidota > Bacteroidia > Chitinophagales > Saprospiraceae > JAFMDF01. The sequence continues at coordinate 359 of JALZWC010000843.1, forward strand.
GCATTCCTCTCTAGTATGCGCTCGACAAATTAACTTAGCAATCATAGAGTCATAATAAGGCGAAACTGTATACCCTGCATATACATGTGTGTCTACTCTTACACCATACCCTTTGGAACTATGAAAAGAAGTGACCGTGCCCGGACTCGGTCGAAAATCATTAAATGGATCTTCTGCATTTATTCTACATTCAATAGCATGCATTTGTGGATAATAATTTTCACCAGAGATTTTTTCTCCTGCAGCTACTTTTATTTGTTCCTTTATCAAGTCTTGTTCAATCACTTCTTCTGTCACCGTATGTTCTACCTGAATTCTTGTATTCATCTCCATAAAGTAAAATTCTCCATGTTTATCTACTAAAAATTCAACCGTGCCAACTCCTTCATAACTAATATACTTGCAGGCTTTTATAGCCGCCTGTCCCATACGTTCTCTTAGTTCTTTTGTCATAAATGGAGAAGGACTCTCTTCTACCAATTTTTGATGACGACGTTGAATAGAGCAATCTCTTTCAGATAAGTGGGCTGCATTTCCATACTGATCGCCAATAACTTGAATCTCTATATGCCGAGGTTCTTCAATAAATTTTTCTATATAAATACCGCCGTTCGCAAAAGAAGCTTCCGCTTCTTGCTGCGCACTATTCATGGCATTCTCAAATTCTTCATCCTGCCAAACAATTCGCATACCTTTTCCACCACCACCTGCCGTGGCTTTTAGAATAACAGGGTAACCAATTTGCTTTGCCATGTTCAAACCTTGCTTCACATCTTGAATCAATCCTTCTGATCCAGGGACAACAGGAACACCAGCTTTAATCATCGTATCCTTGGCGGTAATCTTATCGCCCATTTTACGAATCATATCTGCTGTAGGGCCAATAAATTTAATACCATAATCCGAACAAATATCCGCGAAGTCTGCGTTTTCAGATAAAAAACCATATCCTGGATGAATTGCATCAGCATTCGTTATTTCTACTGCTGCCATTATCTTAGATACATTTAAATAAGATTCTTTAGCAGATGGTGGGCCAATACAAACAGCTTCATCTGCAAATTTTACATGAAGGCTCTCTCTATCAGCAGTGGAATAAACCGCCACTGTCTTAATTCCCATTTCTTTACAAGTACGAATAATCCGTAATGCAATTTCTCCTCTATTTGCAATCAATATTTTCTTAAACATATTTAATGTATTGTACTCGGTAAACTACTAAGTGCTCAACATCCATAAACGATATATCAGTAGAAATTTTATTAATTTTTAATAAATATTTATACTTTCTTGATACTATCAATGTCATAAACACCAAGTCAAAAATCAACTCCAATTCCTTATCCGTTTGGATCAACTAAGAATAAAGGCTGATCATACTCCACCGGAGAGGCATCTTCGATTAAAACCTTTATGATTGTTCCACTTACTTCTGACTCAATCTCATTAAATAGTTTCATCGCCTCTACAATACAAACAATATCTCCTACTTCAATCCGATCTCCTACTTTAGCATATGCTGGTTTTTCCGGCGCTGAAGAACGATAAAAAGTACCTACTATAGGAGATTTAACTTCTATATGATTATTATCAGGAACGGCTGCTGCTATTACTTCAACAGGAGCTGGTTCAGCTGCTACTACTTCAGCTGGAGGAATCTGGTAATTAGGTATTGCCCCAACGGAAGCTGGTGCTGGCACAGAAATAACCTGCTGAGGAATAGGTGATGGTTTACCTTTATGGTAATCTTTTGTTCGAATAGTTATTTCGAAATCTCCTTCTCTAAGCTTAAATTCAGAAATATCTGTTTTGTTAATAAGCTTAATAAGGTCTTGAATATCTTTATTATTCATTTTGCAAGAAATAATTGAAGCCATCCCAAATTAGTTATAAAATGGACTTGGCGGCAAAGCCACCAAATCCATTATTACTAAGAATAGATCTGTAATTCACGTATACTTAGTTATTTGGAATAAAGACTATTAGCTTCAATGCTTAGTTAAGTTGGTTTCTTAGGAATGAAATATAAATAAGTATTATTTTTATTTCATTCCTTAATTGAGTTCTTTGGAATAAAGTGGAAATTTGTATTCCTTATTTCTTTACCCGTTCCATATATTCCCCTGTACGAGAATTTATTTTTAAAATGTCTCCTTCATTAACAAAAATAGGTACTCTAACTTCTGCACCTGTTTCTAATTTCGCAGGCTTAGTTACGTTCGTAGCAGTATCTCCTCTTAAACCTGGTTCTGTATAAGTTACAGCTAATTCAATATACTGAGACATTTCCAATGTCAATGGCCGTTCATCAGTTGCATGAAATATGATATCCACTTCCATCCCCTCTTTCAAGAAATCAGGTCGATCAATCATTTTTTCCTGAATAGAAATTTGATCGAATGTTTCATTATTCATAAAGTGATATCCTGTATCATCCTTATACAAATATTGATAGGTACGTCTTTCAATTCGAACAATATCTATTTTATGTCCAGCGGAAAAAGTATTATCCACAACTTTTCCAGTAGTCATGCTTTTCAGCTTTGTTCGCACAAAAGCAGCACCTTTACCAGGTTTTACATGCTGAAAAGAAACCACTACAAATACATCGTGGTTATAGTTAATACACAATCCGTTTTTAATTTCTGAAGTATTCGCCATAAAACGCTATTTTATATTTTTCTTTTATAGGAATAAAAATAAAATTTCCAATTTGATTTTAATTTAAGTAACGGCAAAACAATAACTTAAACATCTGGACGGTCTCTTTTGCTCCTATTTTTCCTTTAAAATCAGTCATAGTATCAACAATACTCCTTCTTTTAAAGAAAAACTAGAACCAAAATAAACTCGTCCAGATGTCCAATTTATTATTTAGTCGTTACTAAGAGGACAAACTTAAGCTAATCCGTGAATTCATGGTAAAAAAGTGTCAACTACTTTTGACTTTGGATAAACTTGCCAAAAAGATGGAAACACAATAACCTCCCCAAATTTGATGAACTTCCTCATCACTTAAATAGAAATCTTAAAAAATAGTCAATTTATTTTATCCCACTAATGCAGATGCAAAGATACAGAATTATAAGGTTTTTAATGTCAAAACTCATACAATACCCCTCCATTGATTTGTGTTCCTGTAGTTTTATTGACTCTAAATTTTAGTTCCGCAAATATATTTAGATTACCACTGGTCGGAATACTCGTTCCTACCCCACTATTTAAGGCTATTTTCGTAGACTCTAGTACATCAACAATACCTATTCCTCCTAATCCATATATAATGAGGTCATTGGTAAATAAAGTAGCAAAATGATAATGTGCATCTAAATCTATAATTTTTACCGTCAATCCATCGGAAGGATATATATTGTAACTAGGTGATGCCGCCCAATTACCATCATCAAATACATATTTTAATTTAGCAACAAATCCTAATCTTTTTAAATCAGTGTCATAATTCATACCACCCCCTGCACTAAATTGGGCAACAAGTGGTGTATACATCAAAAAAAGTAAGAAAGAAACAAAAAGGCAGGCGTAAGTGGCTTTTTTCATATTTTTTTTTTAAAACAGGTATACAAATAGGTCGAAAGAAGAAGAAGTTATCCCCGAAATAAAGAAAAAAATACAATATCTAATAAAATTATAAGCTAAAATAAATTTATTCCTGTTACTAAGGAATGAGGAGATAATAAATGTTACAAGTTGGGTTCGTCATTTTTCTGTCTTAGGAAGCCAAAAAACTAGTGCATAGCAGGGCTACGGACTCTTTT
>JALZWC010000844.1 GCA_023300255.1 Saprospiraceae bacterium
ATGTAGTTAAGCTCTGCATCTCTGCGTCTCTGCGTTCAATTCTTTACATTGGCGACAGCCAATCCTGAATACTTATGTATATACCATAGCGTGCCTTGGCAGGCAGGTTTAAACGAAATTTATTTCTGCTCTCTATTCTATTTCTATATCGCCTCTATTATTTGAAGTAACTTCTTTGTTTCTGGTAAAGGAGAAATACCAAATTCTTTTTTCAAAACCTTTTCACATTGCCGATAGGTTTTAATAGCCATTGGTCGATTTCCTTTCTTTGTATACGCTTGCATTTGTAGGCAATAGGCGTCTTCCCAAGTGGTATCAATGAGCAATGCTTCTTGGGCGAGTCGGACACTTTCCATTGGGTTTTCTTCCAATAAAAGTTCTCCTAAAGTAACAGTTGTATTTAGAGCTAATAACTGAATCCGTTCTCTTTCTGCACTACTCCAATCCTCATATAATCTATTGGGTAGGTAGATACCTTGGTATAGTTTTAGTGCTTCCTTATACGCATCTATAGCGATGGATGGCTCCGTAAGCATAGCCTCATTACCTATTTTTATATACTGTTCTACGGCAAATGCATCTAACCAAATATCTTGTTGACTCAATTGATAGGTAATTCCTTGGCGATTAATAAAACGCGGTTCTGTTCTATTTTTCCTATTCGGTTCTAGTGTTTTATTGATGCCATGCAAGGCTACTTTAAAAGTTTGTGCAGCACTTTTAGTATCTAAATCTTCCCAAAGTCTATCAAAAATCTGTTCTTTATGCAAAGCTCGTCTATGCATGGAACCAATTAGATATTGAAATAACTGAACAGTTTTATCTCGCCCCCATTCTTTCGTAGTAATCGTTGTTCCCTCCCGCCATACTTGGAAACTTCCCAAAGTTTGAACTTGAATAGGTGCCGCTGCTTTCGCTGCTTCTAATACTGCTATTTGTGATTGAAAGGAAATAATAAATTGGTTTAGTTATACTGATATATAATACTGGATATAAGGAAAGAGTAGAGAAGCGAGAGCAGACCAGCCCGACTGCCGTCAGGCGGGCGGGGAATAGAGATGGATTTCGTTTGAACCTGTCTGCCAAGGCACGCAGGCAGGAAACAACTGAATTTCGTTGTTTGCAACTGAATTTGGTCTCTATTCTTTCGTCTCCGCTCTCTATTCTAATTCCATGTCAAGTAGTGTTATACTGATCTTTAAGGCAAAAAGTGAGAATAAATTGGCAGCTATTCCCAATTTAAGCTAAATTCTATATAACACTCTGTATTTATAAAGTTCTGTTGTACACAATCTAGGAAAAAAGTCTTTCAATAAATCTTAGAATCTTCCTAAGATAAATTTTATTCTTTACTTCCGTCAAATAAAACTTTGTAGAGACATTTTTTTTGGGTAGAGCCAAAACATAGCCCTAGGAACTTTTACATTTCCTTGTTCTTTTTTGGGATGATCCACCGAAAATTTTTCACTTAGCGAGTACAGGGCAGACTATCCAGATTCTTCATAATAGATGACCTGCACCTTAATCAATCCTATTATTAACTTGTAAATCATTGCCATAGAATCCACCTCAAAACTGTCAAATTTTTGTCGTACTTTTTCCCATAAACTTTTTTTACTTTGGGATTCTTTCCATGCTTGTTGAAACAAATCATTATACCCTTGTTGTATTTGGTCTATAAAAAATGCCAACATCATTAATAACATAAATATGGTCGCTAGAAAGTATTCCCCATGTCCATAATTATGGGTGAAATTATAGCCCTGATTTTTAAGGGTATTAAATGTCTCATTTTCAATCTTCCACCGACTCCTTCCTGTTCGCATTATTTTGTATACATTACGAGCATGGAGTTTAAAATCTGTAATCCATGTAAAGTGTCGCTTAGGCTTTTTACCGCTAGGGTCAATTTGCTCATAATCTAAAAAATTAACCCGAATATCGCCATGCGTATTATTTAGTGGTAAGTTATTTTTGTAAGAAAAACGATGTAGTAATCCATCCTCCAATATATCTATAGACTGTACCTCTTTGCGTGCTTTTGACTGCTTAAATTGCTTAAACAAACTCTTATTACCTTCTGGCTTTACATTAATAATAAATTTGAAATTAGCTTTTTTTAATACTTTAATATGAGGACCATTCGAGCTAAGAGCATCTTCCACGATTACTACTTTTTGATCCTCAAATAACGCTTCTAATTTAGGGATCAGCCGCTTCGCTGCTTTCTGCTCACAATTATTCTTTTTCACTCCATCCACTCTAAGGATCGCTTCATGAGCAACTGGAAATACCACAGATTTATTCGGATGCGTAATTACGGCACTAAGCGTACTGTGGCGATATTCTTTCTTCCCATTACTCTTATTGACCTCCGTACATTTATCACAGCGAATACATTCTGAACTAAAATGATGAACTCCATCTATACTACATATAATATGATCGCTTAAATATTCATACGCTTTGATAATTCTTGCTTTTTTAAGACGCTTATATAAACCCTTAAATATTTTATCAAACGACTCTGGTTTAATCGGATCTAAAATAGTTCGCATTCCACTATCACTAGGTATTTTTTCTATTTTATATACCTTTTCTAAATTCAATTTCCGTTTCGTGCGTTCTTTGTCAAAATTAAGTACGCTACTCTCTTTTAAAGAAAACATCGCATACCCACTCAGTAAGGCATCCTCCATTGGTATGCTTGTATTAGCCGCTCTTGTATCTTTAAATTGTTTAAATTCATGTCTTAGGAACCCATGTAGTCGATCTATTTCTAGATCTGCCTTTTTTTGTTTGCTGTTACTTCCCATTTTTTTAAAAGAGTTTTGTTCTCTAAGATACCTTTTTTTCTTAAATTGGGAATAGCTGTAAAGGACATGACTTTTTTCCAATTGATTTGACATATAGAGTAGTAGCAAAAATTACGCGGTATGAAAAAGAACCATTTTTTGAAATGCCAACTTCTGGTCCTAAAACACCAGAATATCGAAAGTACGGTTTACTACAATTTGAAATAGCTGGTAAGGCATATGAGTTGACGATCTTTCAAAACTTGTCTTCTATGAGGAGTCCTATATACAGAGACTATTTATTTCTCCCTTTTACGGATTTAACGAATGGGGAGAATACCTATGGTGGTGGACGATATATTGATATACGCATTCCAAAAGGCGATACGATGATTATAGATTTTAACCAAGCTTATAATCCGTATTGCGCTTATACGACAGGATACTCTTGTCCAATTCCTCCAGAGGAAAATTATTTGGATTTGGCAGTAGAGGCGGGAATTATGTTGAAGAAGTGATAGTTCAAAAGCGACATAATTCAACACGGAACTACTTCGTAGTTACACGGATTTTTTAGGATTTTTATAGGTTGTGGATCTGGACGTTGACGATTTTAAACACATAGGCACATAGGGCACATAGTCTATGTTTTCTATGTGCCTATGTGTTTAGATAAAATTCTAATTGTATTCTTTAATTTTGTCCAACTATTTATGGAGTAAAACTCTTATGTTTTAATTCTTTTTCTGGGGCTTCTGATTAATTCTTTTTTCAGGTATATTTTTTTGAGCAGGTGCTTCTTCGGTATCTCCAAATCCAAAGAAGAGACCTGTACTAGAATAAGTCGTACCATAATTATCCGCTAGCAAGGCCACTTGTCTCAGTGCGTCTATTAGCTGTTCCGCCGTTAATTCTTTTAAAGGGTGGGTGAAAACGGATATGATAAAACCATTATATAAACTATACTTAGCATCTAATGCAGTATGGAAATTAGCCTCTAATAAGATCTTTTCTTCTCCTAATTCCAATTCTTCTTCTGCACTGATAGGCGTGAAAATACGCATTCTATTTTGTCCAGGGGCAGTTAAGACAAAGAGTAGTCTGTCTTGATAAAATAACTGCCAAGACCCTTCTTCTTTATCTACTTCTTGTGCTTCTATTTGGAAAATACTATCCATTTTTTCTAGCGTCATTCCATGCGTTGTGGGCATGTTTTGAGCAGTTAGGGACAGTGTCAAATGGCTAATAAAAAGAAAGAGTAATAATTCGCGCATAAAAAGTGGCTTATAGAATTTGTAAAGTACATGGCAGACTAAAAAAAATAAGTAGTCTCCTTTATTTTTCCCGCAACAAATGTACAAAGACCAAACAAATGCCAACAGTGATATAAACGTCTGCAAAATTAAAAACGCCTGTTCGGATAGCATCGGTTAGATTGATGTGCATAAAATCAACTACAAAGCCATCTACCCAACGATCAATTAAATTGCCTATACCACCTGCAATAAGTAAGCAAAAGCCTAAGAAATAGAGCGCTGAATATTGGTCTTTTAGAATATGGAATGTTACGCCTAATAAAACTAAGAAAGGTAAAAATATGAGAAATGCTAACTTAATAAATGGAGAAAGATCTTCTCCCATTCCTAAGAATGCGCCTGTATTTTCGTAATAAGTTAAGGTAAATAAACCTTCATAATATTTTAGAGGTGCTTGATAGGCTAGTTGTTCTCTGGCTATTTCTTTAGTGGTTTGGTCACAACTTATTCCTAGTGTTAAAATGCACAAGAACAAGCCTATTTTTAGTAATTTATATTTTAAGGTCATTAATGTGAATTTTCTTGAAAGAGAGGTACAGAGAATTTTTATTTTGTGTGAGTGTGACTTATTTGGAACACAGAGGGATATAAGTAAGTACTTGGACAAAAATCAACCGTAATTTTTAAACCACATAGGTACATAGGCCACATAGAGAATAACACCTATGTGACCTATGTATCTATGTGGTTAAAAAAAATATTGCGTTCCTTATTTTTGTCCAACTACTGTGAAATATGTAGTAAATCAGTATCGCATAAGTATATATAACTGTATTAGTGAAGTAATAAGTAATAAGTAATAAGTAATAAGTATGAAGTATGAAGTCGTAAGACGTTGACAACCAATGTTTAAAAATATATAATGGTCTACTTTATTTTGACACTTTTACTTAGTTATAGACAAATCTTTGTTTTTTCTACGATTTTTCACAAGTACTTACACTCACGCAAGCACCTGGAATTGGTCGAGATTAATAACAAAACCTCGTTGCCCAGCTCTTTCCATTTGTCGGCGCACACTATCTGCGCTACCTCTACTGAAATAAGGACCGACAATTACTTTATAGACTGTTTTGCCACTCAACTCATTAATGTTAACGATTGTTGGGCGATTAAATTCTCTTTGTGAGGCTTCTGCTGCGATTAAAACATTGGCATATTTTGCAAATACACCTATCTGCACACCATATCCTTTGGCTGCTTGTCGCTCTACTTCAAATTTGAATAAACCACTACCTGCGGATGCAGTCGGTTGAGTACTTGGTCTAGTTGGAGTAGTGGTACTTGGTCTGGTGGTAGTGCCAGTAGAGGTGTTATTACCGCTAGTCGTTCCACTAGTGCTACCGCCTGTGGCTATACTACCTCCCTTTCTGCGGATAGCTTCTGCTACTGCTTTATCGGCATTCACACGACCATAGCCATATTTTAGGGAATGACCATTGATATATTCAAAAGGCATCCCAATTTGGTCGGCCGTATCAGATAAAATTTGCTTGACCTCTTTAGCTGTCAAATCAGGGTTGGCAGATAACATCAAAGCGCAAATACCGGCCACTAATGGAGTTGAACTAGAAGTGCCTCCAAAGTGTTTGTATTCACGGCCTCTAGAACGGCCATCTGCCCAGTATTTAAATTCGCCATCTCCTCTAACGGAAGTGCCTTCATCCCAGTTAGCCCTGGCGGCAATAATTGGCCAGTCACCATTAGAAGGAGCGCATATAGTTAGCTCTCTTCCTTTATTAGAATAATCTGCATGTTTATCTTGACTTGTACTTGCGCCTACACAAATAACATCTGGATGAGCACCATAATAATTGACATGGTCTATAGCATCATTACCAGCAGCATATAAAATAATACAACCTTTACCATTTCTCCCTTCTCTAGCAGCTTTAGCAATGACTGCTTCTTTTAAATCGCCAGGTGCAAAGTTGATGTCCGTGGTTCCCCAACTACAGCTAATAATATCTGCGCCATTGTTGACAGCTTTATCAAACATTTCTTCTGTAGCCCGATAACTAAAAGAGGTACCACTAATAGGCATAAACTTAGCCATTGGTGCTGCACCTACGATTCCTTTCCCATTGGCAGCAGCTAAAGCTACACTTGCACAGGGTGTTCCGTGTGTAAATCTAGGATCTCCTTGAATAATGCTAGAAGATTGGTTCCATATATCGTAAGGTCTGAATACTTTTTGATTCAAATCTTGGTGCGTTAAGTCAAAACCATTATCAATGACGGCAATGACAATTTCTTTACTTCCTAAATTACCTAGTCGTTGCCAAGCAGCTACTACTTTGGCATCTGCTCCTACTTTTAAAGGATAATTGAGGTCTACCACAGAGCCATTATTTTTTAAATGCCAGCTATGGGAAAACAATTCATCTGTGATCCGATCTTCAGGACCATATTCATCTAATAGGGTATCCAAATCAGGTTCCGCTCTCTCTACCATAGAGATATTTTGGAGCTCATCGGCTACCTTAAGTGGATTGGGTGAATTTTTGGTGACTTTGGCAATTACGAAGTTAGTAGATCGTTGTTCGACTATTTGAAGGGCAAATTCATCTAAGACAATCTTCTGTTCTTCCTTATTGGTTTTTTTATTGAAATGAATAAAAATTTCACCAGTAGGAATGATCGGTCGCTTACTGCCTTCCGCATAGTAGACATGCGTACCAACGGCAATAGACCTGCTTTTACGGAGATCATCTAATTGATCATCTAAGGAATGTTGGTTTTTTTTGAGGGTAACCATTTGAAATCCTCCAAGATGTTGTAAAACTTGTTTTTGAACACCAATTTGATGAGGATCTGTATTAAAAGATTGGGGCTTAATGCCTACGTAGATTTGACTTTTGGTTAATGTCAAATTCCGTCTACCACTTTTAACCTTGTATTTTTTCATAGTATGTTCGTTCTGGCTTTCAAGAATGAAGGAGCGAACCCGTTGGGTGAATGTCCAGTGGGATATTCAAGCGAGTGACCCGCAAAGCGGGTGGGATGCTCGGAAGTCGCTAAGGAATGTGTATGAAATAACTTCGTAATTTATGCTGCTTCTTTTGCTCTTATTTTTCACTTTAACCTGCCTGCGTGCCTTGGCAGGCAGGTTCAGTCAAAGTATCAACAATTATCCTTCATTAAAGCAAAAACTAAGAACAAAATAAGCTACCCTAAATTACGAACTTATTCCATACACATTCCTTAGC
>JALZWC010000845.1 GCA_023300255.1 Saprospiraceae bacterium
CCGATGAGGTTTTCGCGGCCATCGGACGGCGCTAGCCATCCGATGGTAAAGCTTCCAGGATTACTACTTTTTTATAAACTATCTATAGTCCCTTATAATTTTTTATGCCAGAATTCCCCACGAATCATTGTTATAGAAGTTATAACTATAAACTTTATGCTGATTTGGAGGTTTATAAAAATAATCGTTTCTTTCTACTTTACTCAAGCTCAAATAAAAATTATGAACTTTTACGACTTAAGTGCTAAAAGCCCATCTGGAGAAATAATCAAAATGTCTGATTTTAAAGATAAAGCGGTTTTGATCGTGAATACGGCTACGAAATGTGGCTTAGCGCCCCAGTTCAAAGGATTGGAAAAATTGCATCAGAATTATAAAGATAAAGGATTGGTCGTCTTAGGTTTTCCTAGCAATCAATTTATGAATCAGGAGCCTGAAACGAATGATACGATTGTGCAAGCTTGCCAAATAAACCATGGAGTCACTTTTCAATTGACAGAAAAAATTGATGTTAATGGAAAAAATACGCATCCTGTTTATAAATATTTAAAAAAGGAATTAGGCGGATTTCTTGGGAGTAAAATAAAATGGAATTTTACTAAGTTTTTAATCACTCCTGAAGGAAAGGCTTTTAAGAGATATGGACCGACTACTAAACCTGATAAGATTGAGGCGGATATTGTGGAGGTGATGGGGTAAGATTATTTAGACATAATAGAACACGGAAATCTCTTCGAGATTTACGCGGATTTAAACGGTTACTTTATTAGGTATGCTCTAGGTTGTGAGCATCTCATCATACACGACCTAGAGCATATCTAGCACAGTAACCGTGTCATCCGCGAATTTTCGACAGAAAATCCGTGTTGAATTATGTCTAATTAGAAAAACATCTAGTGACTAATTATATTATCCCCTCCTATCCACAAGGCTTTGCCTTAAAATATATTTATAATACTCAATTTTCAAAGTCCTTTTGCTTACTTGAGACCTAATATGAAGTAAGATTAGAAGGTAAAACCTTCTTTGATAGGAGGCACAAGGCACAGCCTTTGCGCCAGCGAGATGCAGAGGCTTAGCTACATTTTGACTACACTTGACTCTGCATCTCTGCGTCTCTGCGTTCAAAAACTATCATTGGTGATAGCCAATTTTGAATAGCAACTCTTAAGTTTATAACTATTATGTCTAATTAGCTATTTTATCTAGTGACTAATAATATTATCCTTACCAATTTCCCCTAAGTTTTTACACCCAGCCAAAGCCATCGTAAACTCAAACTCTGACATCAAATTAGCCAACACCTCCTCCACACCCTCCTGTCCAGCAAGCGCTAAGCCATACGCATACGGTCTTCCCACACAAACAGCCTGCGCCCCCAAAGCAAGTGCTTTAAAAATATCTGCGCCAGTTCGAATACCACTATCCATTAAGATCGGCATATCACTACCTGCTCCACGTACTGCCTCTACCACTTTTGGTAAAGCATCAATCGCCGCAATGGCACCATCTACTTGGCGACCACCATGATTGGAAACGATAATCCCATCTACTCCATATTTTACCGCCAATTTACCATCCTCTGGATGTAGAATACCTTTCAATACAATAGGTAACTTAGTAACACTTCTTAGAAAAGCTAAATCTTCCCATGTAATAGAAGGACGAGAATAAACGCCTGTAAAAGTTTTGACGGCATCAAAGACTTCTGGGTCAACACCAGGGACTTGCAAAGCATCATCTCCAAAATCCATAGTTTTTACAATGTGTTTAAAAACTGGATCGCTCGTATATTGAGCAATACCTTGACCTGATAAAAAAGGAAGATGCATCAGGTCTAAATCTTGTACTCGCCAACCTAAAATAGTCGTATCTAAAGTAACGGCTATAGCGGAACATCCACATTGCTCTGCTCGTTGCACCAGACTTTTTACTAAATCATTTGACTTACTCCAATACAATTGAAACCACCTCGGACCATCTCCCATACCTGCGACAATCTCCTCCATAGGATAAGAAGCTTGATTCGACATAATCATCGGGATTCCCAATTTGGACGTAGCCTTTCCTACCGCCTTATCTGCCTCGTCGTCTATCATTTCTAATACGCCAATAGGGCAAGTTAAAATAGGGGAAGGCATGGTCACACCAAATAATTCGGTACTCGTATCTCGTACAGAAACATCTCGCAACATTCTAGGATAAATCCGATGTTTTGCAAATGCATTCGTATTTTCTCGGATGGTATCATCTGTGCCAGCGCCACCAATAATATATCCTCCTGCTTTGGGATTCATTTTTTCTTTGGCCTTCGCTTCTAATTGGACAGGATCAAAAGGTACAATTGGTTGTGCGCCCATCATTCCTTTTATATAGATTTCTCCTTGTCTTGCTGGTGCAGATAGTGGTGTTTTTTTGTCGGACATATTTTTCTGTTAGATTGGTTTTTGTAATTAAGCAAATTCTATTTTGGTACTTCATAACTTTTTTAACCTATAAATACAAGACGTATAGCTCTAAAAAGAATGTTTTAAACGTCTTGCCAATGTTGTGTCTGTTTACCACCCAGACAGGGTTGAAATTGAAACTATTGTTGTCAACATTTATTTTTACACCATTACTAAGCGGGTTGGCTAGTCCAAAAATTGTTTGAGTGGAGCGAGTTTTTTTGGACTAGAATCTGCCTTCCAAGGAACGCTATGGTATATACATAAGTATTTGCGGAATTAACGGGGACGAGGCTACGCCCCTTAAGAACCTAATAAATACAA
>JALZWC010000846.1 GCA_023300255.1 Saprospiraceae bacterium
ATGATGTATGATTTAAAATTTATGATTTATCCAAATCAATAATTTTAGTTTTCAGCTAAAAAACATATTCAAATCTAAAAGAACTGTACAGCCCTGGGGGTCGGAGGGAGTTCTGAGAGTTGTGCTTTTTCTTTATCTAATTATCTTACAACTACTAGAGTATCAAAAAGAAAAGATACCCCTATGTGGGAGTTGTTAAAAAAGTCCTAACAAAATTATTTTCCTTTTTCAGAGGAGCTTTTAAAGAAAAAAAATACATTCCTAAGATAATACATATGCCATTATTCCATAGTCACGAAGTCAATTATATAGCGAGTTATCCAAGCGTAGGGACTTGTCCTAAAACGACCAAACCAGAGTATGCTTTTATTGGTAGATCCAATGTAGGCAAGTCTTCTTTGATCAATATGTTAACTGGAAGAAATGGATTGGCAAGGATCTCCAAGAAGCCCGGGAAGACACAAATGATTAATTACTTTGAAGTAGGGCATGATTGGTACTTAGTAGATTTGCCGGGCTATGGCTATGCTAAAATTTCTAAGAAAAAAAGAAAGGAGTGGGAGGTGATGATTGAAGGATACTTACAACATCGGAAGACCTTAGCTTGTGTGTTTTTACTAATTGATGCAAATGTTCCTGCTCAGAAAATTGATTTAGAGTTTATGAACTGGTTGGGTTTAAAGCAAATTCCTTTTGTTATCGTTTATACTAAAACAGATCGTTTAAAGCCACATCAAGTGGAGCCGAATATAGAAAAGATCCAAAAAGGATTTTTAGAGGAGTGGGAAGCATTACCTCAAGAATTTGTTACTTCTGCTATCAAAAAAGAAGGTCGAGATGAGCTTTTATCTTTTATTGATCAACTGAATAAGGAGATGATAGAGAGCCAGAAAGATTAAGATTTAAAGATTGAATACGGATTCACAGACACACGGAGATATTCTTTATACTAATCGAAAGAAAATGATAACTGTTCAGCATTGGCTATCGCCAATGAAAAAATTGAACCTGCCTTCAAAGGAATGCTATGGTATACAAAATTGGCTATCGCCAATGATAGTTTTTGAAGGCTGAGACGCAGAGTCAAGTGTAGTCAAAATACAGCTAAGCCTCTGCATCTCCGCGTCTCTGCGTTCAAAAAATGACATCGGCTTTAGCCGATTGTTCTGACTTCTGACAGCGTAGCGATCTGACTTCTGACAGCGCAGCGCCATCAATCATACTCAATATAAGCAGCCGTCTCTTCCGCAACTTCCTTTCCTAGTAAATTTCCGACCAGATGAAAAGATGCATCTATTCCAGCAGCTACACCAGCAGAAAAGACTGTATGACCATTGTCAACGATTCGTACGCCTTCTCTAATACTTGCAGTAGCGGGTGCGACTTTTCTTAATTCGTCGAAGGCTAAGTGATGCGTAGTGACCGACAAATCTTCCATTAACCCAGCTTTTGCTATTAGTAAAGCGCCAGTGCAAACGGACAGAATGTGTTCCGTTGTCAAAGACATGCGCTTAATCCAATTTAAAAGAGTAGGATTATTCATTTCTTTTCTAGTGCCAAAGAGCGTCCCATCTTTTCTTTTACCACCACCGCCTGGAACGACCAAAATATCAGGAGTTGGGCAGTTCTTAAACGTATAGGTAGGTTCTACCATTAACCCATTTCGAGCAGCTATTTTTTTCTTTTCTGCTACGGTGTATACTTTGAAAGGGATATGTTTGCCCCTTCTACCAGTAACAGAGAAGACTTCAAATGGTCCACAAAAATCTAATACTTCTACGTCATCAAAAAGTAAAATGGCTACGTTTCTTGTTATCATATCGGTTGTTTTTGAAAAGTTGAAAGAATAAGTTTATCAAAG
This sequence comes from Saprospiraceae bacterium, assembly GCA_023300255.1. GTDB lineage: Bacteria > Bacteroidota > Bacteroidia > Chitinophagales > Saprospiraceae > JAFMDF01. The sequence continues at coordinate 1,862 of JALZWC010000846.1, forward strand.
AGAGGCAAGCCTTGAAAAGGCGACATATCTTAGCCTAGTAAAAGAGTCCTAGGTATTGTATTATTAGGATCCCTAAGCCCTGAATACCCCGATTTTACGGGGACGAAGCTACGCTCCTTATAATAAAAATAAAAAATATAATTACTATAGACGGGGTCGAGGCGATGCCCCTGTAGAGTTGAAAAAGGAGCGTAGCTTCGGAACCGTCTATAGGAAAAAGTAATCAAATATTAGTACTTAAGGAGCGTAGCTTCGACCCCGTAAGTAAAACCTAATTAGCTGCCTCCACCCAAACATGCTTCTTCAAATCCACTAGGTCAATATATTCTAAAGCCTTAATATTAGTAGACTCCATGACAACTGGTGGCGCTACCCCTGCTATCATCGCTTCTTTCCACCGCATAGCACATAAGCACCATTTATCCCCAGGTTGTAAACCAGGGAAATTATAAGCTGGAACTGGCGTGCTAAGATCATTGCCTTTAGATTTGGAGAATGCTAGGAATGCGGTTGTCATACGGGCACAAACAACATGTGTTCCTATATCGCTTGCATTGGTATGACAAAAACCATCTCTAAAATAGCCAGTTATGGGGTCTGTGCAACAACTTTTAAGCGCTGTTCCTAATACATTTTTTGCTGTTTTGCTGTTCATTTCCTTATTTTATTTTAACTTGTCATGGGCATAACTAAAAAACTAAATTAGATTTTTATTTAACCACATAGTTACATAGAACACATAGGCTTCTGTACTATGTGTTCTATGTACTTATGTGGTTAAAATATTAATTTTGTCTAAGTGAAACGAACAAAATAACTTGAACCATTATGCTTGTTCTTTTTCCTCCTAAAAAATGCAGAAAAATAAGT
>JALZWC010000847.1 GCA_023300255.1 Saprospiraceae bacterium
TTGACAATCAATTTGTGTACAACCTACCAAATAAATTTGGTGGTTACGTTAGCGCATTCTCGGCCAGCCTGCTTAGCTACGGGAATAAAAAGAGCTGAAGATCCTAAGGATCAATGACTTGCAAATGATGCATCAATTCATTTTTAAATAACTTCTATGTTTAATAATAGAATTTTAGTCTAAATATAGAAGAAAAACCACATAGCTTGCTAATCGGATCTCTATTAGGAGGTATTCCGTGTATCATTCAAGCAAAATGTTCGTTTAATTGAATAGACTTTTAAAGGTAAATACAGAAGGATAGCTACTATCTCTTCGGTTTGTTTTGTCCTTACTAAGCAAACAACTATCAAAATAGGGACAAAAAATTGACAAGAGCTAAATATTATAGACTAATCTTCATTAAATAGTCGTTTTATTTACTATTTTGATTGCTTAAATTATACCCATTTGCGTCCAAGCTAAAGTTAGGAAACCTAGTCAGGATACTTTAGCCAAAAATTAGAGTTTATGACCCCAGTTCGTTTCATTTTTTCTTTATTACTTTCTGTTTGTATAGTATTGCCTTGTTGGTCTCAAATATCTTCGAACCCTTGGTCCTTTCCAAAAAATAAGCAAATCTTAACAACTACCAAAGATTTTCCGCAGCAACATACCTTAGTGCAGTTAAAAGAGGAAGTGTTGGTATCGATACTAAGTCAAGCTCCGCTTCGATTTAGTGAAGCAGCAAAAAAGAATAAAGTCCTCTTAACTTTACCTTTAGCTGGTGGAACTTTAGCGGAATTTAGCATTGTAGAAGCACCAGTCTTGCACCCAGATTTAGGCAAGAAATATCCTAATATCCGGTCGTTTGCAGGGCAGAGTATTTCAGATCCTACAACAACTGTTCGCTTTTCTTGGTCTCCGAAAGGTTTTCAGGGCTTGGTCTTAGCTGGGGGAGAAACCAGTATTATTGATAGCTACTCTAGTTCAAATACCGTAAACCATGTTGTTTATAATAGAAAGAATCGAGCAGCATCAAGTAGTGCTTTTGAATGTTCTATAAGAAGACATGAAGATAGAAGTGCCGTTACAGCACATAGCCGAAGCCAACAAGCAAGAGATTGCCAATTACGTACTTATCGTTTAGCACTAGCATGTACAGGGGAATATACTTCCTATCATGGTGGGTCTACTGCCGATGCCTTAGCTGGTATGAATGCTAGTATTACTAGAATCAACGGGGTGTTTGAAAATGAATTAGCTGTCTCTTTTCAAATTATTCCTCAAAATATAAACATTATTTTTCTTAATCCGGGGACGGATCCTTATTCCAATTTTGATGGGGTAGAAATGTTAGATGAAAATCAAGAAACAATTGATCAAATAGTAGGCGCAAGTAACTATGATGTGGGACACGTATTTAGTACAGGTGGTGGAGGAATTGCGGGCCTTGGTGTAGTTTGTAGTTTTAGATCTAAAGCAGAAGGTGTTACAGGGTCTCCCCAACCAGAGGGAGATTTGTTTGATATTGATTTTGTGGCACACGAATTAGGACACCAATTTGGCGCAGAGCATACTTTCAATGGTAATAGGGAGGCCTGTTCTGGCAATGCATGGGGCCCTTCAGCGGTAGAACCAGGAGGTGGCTCCACTATAATGGCGTATGCAGGAATATGTGGAAGTCAAAATATTCAGAGTCAATCAGATGTCTATTTTCATGCACAGAGTATAGATGAAATCAGTAGATTCATTACTTCTGATGGAGATGGATGTGCTCAAATAACAGACTTAATCAATGATGGACCAATAGCAGATGCTGGACAAGATTATATTATTCCAATATCTACCCCCTTTGTTTTGAGTGGTGTCCGTTCAGATTCAAATGAAGGTGCACATACGTTTAACTGGGAGCAAATGGATACGGAGTTTAATATTCAGCCCCCGTTGTCTACGAATAGTAGCGGACCATTATTTAGAAGTAATCCACCAATAACGTCGGTTGATCGATTTTTTCCTGACCTAAGATTTTTAGCTCGTAATCTAGATAATAGATGGGAGGTTTTGCCGTCTGTAGCTCGGGAATTAAATTTCCGATTTACGGTTAGAGATAATAATATTGGTGGTGGTTGTACAGGCGAAGACGACATGAACATTATTGTCAATGATCAAGCGGGGCCTTTTTTAGTTCTTGTTCCTAATACAAATGTTAGTTGGATTGGAGGAGCTAAAGAAATAATCACATGGGACGTAGCTAATACTAGTGCGGGACCTATTAATGCAGCTGCAGTTGATATTTTATTATCTGTTGATGGTGGCTTGAGTTTTACACAGACTGTTTTGACAAATACACCGAATACAGGTGCTGCGGAAATTACTGTTCCTAATATAGCAACTAATGCAGCAAGAATTATGGTACGTGCTTCCGAAAATATTTTCTTTGATATATCTGATCGCAACTTTATAATTGAGCCTATTAGAGATGATTTCTTAGTGTTCGTCGAAGAAGCGACTCAAGAAGCATGCATTGAATCACCTGTCTCTTATCAGGTGAATGTAGATGTTTCCGGTACGCTAAATGGCACCGTAGCCTTATCTGCAAGGGGATTACCAAATGGCATTACAGTAGCGTTTTCTGATAATAACTTTATTCCACCAAGCGATATTACATTGACACTTACTCCAGATGCTAATACAGCACCTGGCACCTATAACTTTGAAGTAGATGTTACTGGAACAACGGGTACTCAATCTAGAAACTTAAGTTTAACCATTATTAATGCAACTGCCGAATTAATTTTAGATTCCCCAATTAATAATAGTAAGGCTGTTGAACCAGCTGCTACTTTTGGTTGGAATGTCCTTCAAGGTGCAGAAAAATATACTTTACGAATTGCAACAGACGCAGCTTTTTCAAATCCACTTACTTTTTCAGATATAGATATTAATATTTTTTCTATTCCAGTTTCTTTATCAACCAATACTAGATACTACTGGAAAGTAATTGCAGAAGGGCCCTGTTTGATTAATAAAGAATCAGAGACGTTTACCTTTTTGACTTCTAATGTTTCCTGTAAAATATATGATAGTGAAGATATTCCTATAGAGATTAGTAATGTAGGTTCACCAACTATTATTTCGACCATTAATATTCCTGATGAAGGAATTGTAACGGATGTGAATGTTTTGAATCTTCAGATTGATCATAGCTTTGTCTCCGACATTGCTGTTGGTCTTACTAGCCCTTCTGAAGATCTTGCGATCTTGTTACTTTTTCCTTGCTTATTTGAAGAAAATGTAGATATAAATTTTGATGATGATGATGCTAATAGTTTTGATAATATACCTTGTCCCCCAGTTGGTGGTGGACGTTATAATTCACTTGATGAATTAAGTGTTTTTGATGGATCACCTGTTAATGGTGATTGGGTATTAATTGTGAACGATGATGCAAATGACGATGGAGGAAGTTTAAATACTTGGTCCTTAGAGGTATGCTTTTTACAAGAGGCATCAGTCGTTGCTTTATCCGTTAATGCGGCGAAAACAGATGAAACTTGTTTTGGTATAAATGATGGAACGGCAAGCGTAGATGTTTTGGATGGTACAGGTAATTATACTTTTATTTGGTCAAATGGAGCTACAGATTCTATCATTACTCAATTATCACCAGGAACGTATACGGTTACCGTTAGTGATGGCGTCACAGATATTGTTGAATCTATGACGATTGCTGCTGGTTCAGAAATAGATCGGAGTTTTGAGATCGTTAATCAAAGTTGTGATGGTGGTGTTGAAGATGGACAAATAACAGCTCTGTCAATAGAAGGTACTGAGCTTGACTATAATTGGCCTGATGGCTCGAATGGAGCTACCTTCTCTAACCTTAAATCAGGTACTTATGAAGTAGTTATAACAGAAACTACTACTGGTTGTACGGCTTCAGAAGTGCTAGAAGTAAGTGCTCCTGATCCAATATTTATAGTAACAGAAGGTCGTGATGTTTCTTGTGCAAATGGCAGTGATGCTTTTATTCAGCCAGTGATTACTGGTGGATTTCCACCTTACACTATTGCTCCTAATGATTTAGTAAATATACCTGCTGGTAATTATACGGTGCAGGTTACAGATGCTAATAATTGTGTCCAAACTAGTATGGTTACGGTAACAGAACCAAGTCCTATTATTATTGATTTTTCGGCTAGTCCAATTTCTAGGATTGGCGCAATGGATGGATTAATAACTGCCATGGTAAATGGAGGAAATGGACCTTATACTTATGATTGGTCTAATGCATCTAATGAGGCTTCCATCAACGGTTTAGCAGAAGGAACTTATGAAGTGATAGTAACAGATCAAAACGGTTGCTCGAAAACAGCATCGACAATTGTTGCGGGAATTGAATGTTCTGCTATTTCAATTATGCTAAGTACTGAGCAGATTTCTACAGTTAATGGGGCCGATGGTCGGATAACTGCTTCCATCATTAATGAGCAAGGTTCTTACACTTATCTATGGTCTACAGGAGCTACTACTGCTATCGTTTCGGACTTATCGGTTGGCACATTTAGTGTAACCGTTACCGATGAAAAAGGATGTACTGGCACTCAAACATCGGTAATTAATGAAATAGAATGTACTCCATTGTCAATTATGTTTAATATCGAACAGATTAGTGAATTAGATGGTACTGATGGGCGTATAACGGCCACTATAGATAATGAGGAAGGACCGTACACTTATCTATGGTCCACAGGAGCTACTGCTGCTATCATTTCAGATTTATCAGTTGGCACATATAGTCTAACGGTTACCGATGAAAGGGGCTGTACTAGTGTTCAAACAGGCGTAATCAACAGAGTAGATTGTACTCCTTTTTCAGTCATACTTAGGACCGAAGAGATTACCGCATTAGATGGCGCTGACGGTCGTATAACTGCTGCTGTGAGCAATGAAGAAAATACGTACACTTATTTATGGTCTACAGGAGCAACTACTGCTGCTATTACAGATTTGATTGTTGGTACTTATAGTGTAACCGTTACAGATGAGAAAGGCTGTGCAGAAACTCAGAGCGCAGTATTGACTGGAATTGATTGTTCTCCTTTTAATATTGATTTTATTACAGTCGAACCAAATTGTGGAGCGACTGATGGTCAGATTACTGCAATGGTAACAGGAGATAATGGACCTTATGTCTATAAGTGGTCTACAGAGCAAGAAGGCCCAGAGATTATTGATCTAAATTTAGGAACTTATACTGTTACCGTTACAGATACATTTGGTTGCTTTTCTGTATCTGATATGCTTTTAGTAGGTGCAGATGATGTCACTCCTCCAACTATTGAGTGTCCAGAAGATAGAGTAACGACTAATACCTGTAATATTCCAGTAATCTATGAACTAGTGACTACAGATGCTTGTAGTATGGTTGAGTTAGAATTAATACAAGGACTAGCAAGCGGAGTGGAATTTCCACAAGGAGAAACACTTGTTGAATACATGGCGATTGACGCTGCTGGTAATAATGCAAGTTGCACCTTTAGGGTGACGCATACTTCAGATATGTCTGTGACGTATGATCCGACTTTCCTAATAGAAAATACTGGGGAGCAGATTTTATTTGCGTTTGATTTAAAGTGTAGTGATATAGATGCCGTGATTACTGATTTCTTAATAGTTAATGGAGGAATGGCCCCTTATACCTTTAGTGTTGAAACTATATCAAATGAAGATTCTACTACGAATTATTTAGTAGATATTACAGATGCGGCAGGATGCCTCTTTCAGGATCAAGTTGATTTCTTAAACATAGATGATACACCAGATACCTCTCCTATATTGGAGGTCGTTATTATAAATACTTCTACAGAAGCTGATGGCAGCATAGAACTAAGTGTGGACGATCGATTTGGAATGGTTTCTTATATATGGACCAAAGATAATGTTACTGTTTCTACTACTCAAAATTTGGAGAATGTAGGGGCAGGAATTTATAGTTTGGATATAATAGATCAATATGGTTGTATTTATTCTTCTGATTATCAAGTACGAATGATAACCAGTACTAACGAATTGTTATTAGAAAAGACCGTCCAAATTTTTCCTAATCCAACTAGAGGAAACTTTCAAATACAAATTGACTTGCCTAATCCTACGGCAGTTACTATTGATTTATATGACGTAAATGGCCGCTTGTTACAAACAACAATTAATAAGGAAAACACCAATACGTCTATTGATATAAGTCATTATCCGAAAGGAATTTATTTAACTAAAATTAGTGCAGAAGATGAAGTAATTGTTAAGCGGGTTGTATTATTGTAAGTACTTGGATAAAAAATTAAGTGTACTATTTAAACACATAAGTAGTCGGACATAAATAAGCCATTTTAATGTTAGGTTATTTTTGGCCAACTACTTAGGCACATAGGGCACATAATCTATGTACTCTATGTGCCTATGTGTTTAGATAAAATTCTAATTGTATTTTTTAATTAGGATTGTTAATTTTCACTCGTTACTAAAGCAATTAAAATAAATGAAAGTCACCTTAATTGGGGCAGGGAATGTGGGATACCACTTAGGACAGCGATTGTATAATAAAAAGATAAAAGTACACCAAGTTTATAGCCGCACCTATAGTAATGCAACTGCCTTAGCTAATCTTATTAAAGCAAAAGCAACCAACGATTTATCAAAAATTGACGCTTCTGCTGAAATTTATATTATAGCAGTGAAAGATGATTCAATCGCTAAAGTGGTAGCGCAATTATCGAAGAATAAAAGTCTCGCCAAAAAAATAGTTGTTCACACTTCTGGTTCTGTGTCTAGCAAAATTTTAGCTAATCACTTTAGTAATTACGGAGTGTTTTATCCTTTGCAAACTTTTACTAAAGGACAGCATGTTTATTTTAAAAATATTCCAATTTGTGTGGATGCTAAAAAAGAAAAAACACAAAAGCGTTTATTAAAATTAGGAAAGATAATCAGTAAGGATGTACGTTTAATTACGGATAAAGAAAGAGCCGTTTTACATGTAGCCGCAGTCATTGTTAATAATTTTACCAACCATTTATTTCATATTGGAGCGATTATCTGTGCGGAGGAAGGTTTAGATTTTGATATTCTAAAACCGTTAATACAAGAAACGGCAGAGAAGTTAATTAGAAAGTCTCCCTACGATATGCAGACTGGCCCTGCAAGGAGGGGAGATCAGCAAACCATTCAGCAACATGCTGAGTATTTAGCGAAATTTCCAAAATACCAATCATTATACACCTTGCTTTCTAAAAGCATAACGAACACTTATTCATGAGAATTGTAGGAGACATTCCACATCAAAGTTTGAAGATCACGATCTTTTTACACGATAGTAAATATGCAGTTAAGTTTGAGGCAGGACTTTATGAACAGACCTATAAATTTCGGTCTGGCGATGACGTTGAATCCGTAGAAGATATTAAGGCAATTGTAGATGAGACCTTCATCAATCAAGTCCAAGCCGCTTTACCGATGATGCATCAGCAGAAATTAGAAGCGCTTGGCCGCAGAAAGGAGGAGATAGCAGATGAGTTTGAAGAAATTATTTAGGTCCAGTTGGTCATCTTATTCTTTCGTCGTTACTGTGTCAGAACGTAGTGGTTGAAATCATAAGTAATTGATAG
>JALZWC010000848.1 GCA_023300255.1 Saprospiraceae bacterium
CGCCCATCCGCTTTGCGGTTCAGGAGCTTACACTCCTTCATCTTAGCGTAAAAAATGACTAGCTTAAAACGACCAATTTATTCTCACTTTTTGCCTAAATCTGCCTGCCAAGGCACACAGGTAGGAAACAACTAAATTTCGTTGTTTGCAAATGAATTCAGTCTCTATTCTCTACTCTCTATTCTAATTCCATGTCCAGTAGTGTGATTTTCAATATCTCCGCTCTTCCAAGTTTATTCATAGTAGCTATATTATGCTCAGGGATTGCTTCAGGGTCTTCATAGTTCTCTAAAGCGATCTCAATACTTTCCTCTCGCAATATATGAAGCATAGGATATGGAGATCGATTGGTGTAGTTGGTAACATCGTCTTTCTCTGTTCCTCCAAATTGATAATCTGGATGAAAAGATGCAAGTTGAAGTTCTCCCTCCAATTCGAGTGCAAAGATACGTTGGTTTGCTATCTCTAAGAAGTCATTATAGTCGTAGAAGTCATTTAAAAGCTTAGGATGGATAATAAGTGTCGTTTCTACCTCTTTAGGATTAGACAATTGTAGTAATTTTAACTCTTTATCTAATAAATTTATTAAATCCCCTAAATCCTCCCCTTCATAGACGGTATACCGTATTTGGTCGTTTTTAAGAGGGAATGCAGCAAACGGGCAAAGGTTCAATTTAACCACAAAGGAGCTGATCCAGTGTTTTGTTTGTTCTATAATCTTCATTTTTTAACCAAATTTATTTACTTTTACCGCTCAAATATTCCTTTATTAAATTTTTTTTTTCAAAAATCCTCCTACCAAATATATTATAATCAAGAACTTTAAAGCCATACAAAAAATAGAATAGAGAGGTATTACGTTTAAAAAACAACGAAGCTTCGTCTATTTTAAACGAAATACCTCTCTATTCTCTGCTCTCGCTTCTCTATTCTAAAATCTATATGGTTTTAAAATCAAGAACAACCAAATATTTTCACCTGACAAGTCATAATTAAATTTGATTCCTTTCGCAAGTGAATTAATTCATGACATTAAGACCTATATATGAAAAATAATATTTTTAAGACCTTTATCAATTTCACAAAAAACATTAAAACTACGGGTGCTATGTTTAATAGTACTAAATCCGTAGAGAAAGCATTATGTGCAAAAATCGATGAAAGTACTAAGATAGTGGTAGAATTTGGTACTGGATATGGAAATATTACGCAAGCGATTCTTCGCAGACTACCAGATGATGGTAAATTATATACTTTTGAAGTAAATGAAGAGTTTGTAGAAACTGTAAAAAACACCATACAAGATCCTCGTTTAATCGTCATTAATGATGGAGCGCAAAATTTTGAAAACTATGTAAAAGAGAAAGTAGATTGCTTTATTTCTACGATTCCTTTTACTTTAATTCCCAAGGAAATAACGATTGATATTGTTACTAAAAGCTATGCTGCTTTAAATGCAGATCGCTTTTTTTGTAAAGCACAATACTCTAAATTACATTTAAAGAAATTTAAAGCAATATTTGATGAATGTACCACCACTACGGTACTAGACAATTTACCTCCAGCTCATCTTTACTATTGCAAAAAAACAGCTATTCCAAATAAGATGAAAGGGATAAAAAAGAACCGTTTTAGAATAGCAAAAGCGCTTTAATCAGTACCTCTTTTTCTAAGGTACATTTAAGGAAGTACATGCCTCTTGGGAAAGGAAGGGATATTCTATTTAATTCATTATTATTTTGGAATATCCCTTCTTTTATCACCTTCCCTTTAGTATCAAATATTTGATAGCTAATTTCAAGGACCTGATGAGAAATATTTTTAACATAAATATGATCTCTCGCTGGATTAGGATATATAGATAAAATTGACTCCATACTCAATGGAGCATTTGTCGATATATTAGTCGTCAGACAAGAAGTATTTTCTAATAAACCTGATCTAGCCCCATTCAAGGCTGCATGCATTCTATCCACTTGCCCTTGTGTAAATAATGCCATACAAGCATCATCCACCCAATTCATATAGTTAGCGATTAAATCTTGTGAGCCACAACTAAAGATATTGCTATCAGGACATCCTCTGTAATTAGTCATTTGCGGAGGGGTATCCAAAACCATATCGCCCTCTTCGCAAGAAATACCATCTCCATTCAAATGCAATAGATTAAAATAATGTCCTATCTCATGAGTGGTCGTTCTACCTAAATCGTACGGAGGCTTTACGGTACCCATTGTACCAAAACAATCGGTATGTACTACGACTCCATCTTCTGCTGCTATATGCTCACCTGGTCTAGTTGCGTAGCCTAGAATATTAGGAATCTCCCCCACCCATATATTTAGATATTTTTCGGTATCCCAAGCATCTTTCCCTCCCTCATCTGTATAATAAATAATTGGATCTGCTAACCTTGCCCCAACATTCGTAAATCGCGTTTCTGTTCTAGTGATTCCCGTAGTTGAATTGCCTTCAGGATCTACCGTAGCTAGGCAAAATTCGAATCCTACATTACCAATGCTATTCTCAAAAGAATTAGGCACGATACTAAGGTTATTATTTTCTAATTGGAAATCTCTATTAAGGGCAGCAAT
>JALZWC010000849.1 GCA_023300255.1 Saprospiraceae bacterium
ATCCGAAAAAATAAGTCCGTACCTATGGGTATGCACTGATTTTTTCGAATCCTTAGAAGAAAAAATCTAATTTTCATATACTCAATTCTTATTTATGAATAAGTCTAATTATTCTGATCACCCCACAAAACAAAAACGAACCTTCTCCCCAGGCTTCAACTGCGCCAAACGATTTAACTCTTCAGGCAGAACCACCGCTATCCTAGGATACCCACCCGTAGTTTGCGCATCTCGCATTAAAAGAATCGGCTGACCAGCATTACTAATTTGTATAGTGCCCAATACAATCCCAGAAGAAATTACTTCTTGTTTAGATTCAGAAAATAATTCCTTTCCTAATAGTCGATAGCCCATTCGATTAGAGTCATTGGCAATGGTATACGTTTGGCTGAAAAAATGAGCAATCATATAAGAGGAGAAGTGATGAAATTCTGGGCCGGGCAATACGTCTACTACAATAGAGGTGGTATAATCAGGTGGGGTAGGGATGCTTCTTTTTTCAATAAAGGATGTCGTTTGTATAGTCAATTCACTACCTTTTTTTATAATACTATCAGGCGTTAGTGTGGTAGTGTAAGTAGTTGCTGCACTACCACTAGTTAACCATTTTTGAATCTCCCATTTACCGCCTATTGCAAGATAAGCTCTACAACCACTTTGTATTTTACCAAACTTCAATAAAGCACCTGATTCTACGGAAATCGTTTCATACATTGGTACCGGAATGCCGTTTACTGTAGGCGATAAGTTGGCGCCAGTAATAGCGATTTGTACAGCTTGATTTATTTGTATAGTAGGGCCTAATAAAGTTATTTCTAATACAGGATCTTCCTTTGCATTCCCGACTAGCCAATTGGCTAACGGGGCAGCTGTTTGGTCCATTGCGCCACTAACAGGAACACCAGATGCTTGGTGTCCAATTCTGCCTTGATCTTGAATGGTTGTCCAAAGTCCTGCTTTTAAAAAATGAAGCGTAATGGAGTTATGCATATAAATTGGACCAATTAAATTGTTGAGTATCAATATCTTTTGAGATAGAAGAAAAGTCTTTTTTGGAGATCGCGTGAAATTGTACTTGATCACCTGCTTGAAATAAAAAGGCGTCGTCTTGATTTGGCATAAAGGTAGGAACAGGCGTCTGTCCAATGATCTGCCAACCACCAGGAGCCACCGAAGGATAGATGCCTGTCTGATACCCTGCTAAGCCTACAGATCTTGCAGGTATGCGTACTCGTGGGCTTTGTTTACGTTGACATGCTAAGGCTTCTGGTAATCGACCCATATAAGCAAAGCCAGGTAAGAAACCTAGCATGTATACTCGGAATAAAGTGCTTGTATGAAGCTGTATGATTTCTGCTATCGTACACTTTTTTTCTTGAGCTACGGTAGCTAAATCTAATCCAAATTCTTCTTCATAACAGACGGGGATATTTAAGATTCTGTCCTTTAAAGAGATACTAAGTTTAGTTGTATTTTCAGAATCAGAGGCTATTATGTTTTTAATTAATAGGCATAACGTATCATAAGAAAATTCGGTCTTATTATATCCAATTGTTAAAGAACAATACGCTGGTATGGTATACGTAATACCTGGCAATTGTGCAGCAAGTAGGGCTTTGTTTAATTGGATTACCTGCTCATTAATAGCTTGTTGAATTTTTTGTTCAAAATTGATGAGGATGGCTTCTGAGCCGTATTGTTGGATGGTCATGGAAGTGCTATTTATAACTATTCAGCAATAGGGGCATTCAAAGCTAGATTTTGTTCTTTTTGCATTCGCTTAGCTTGTGCCAAGAGGCACAAAAAGTGATGATAGAACCAAAACTCCCTCCAGTCAAACAGTTTTTGACGGGCCGCCCGCTTAGAAGTTGACGCAGCCCACTAAACTAAAAAAACTATTGTATGCTGAATAGTAAATCGATGGTCAAAGTTTGTAACTTCGACCCTATATTATTTACGTTTTTAATGTAATTTCTGATACTTTTCTATAAGTAAGATCTTATTTTACCTATTACCTATTACCTATTACCTATTACCTCCCGAATAGCCTTCAACATTTCAACCGCCGCTGGATTATCCCCATGAATACAAACACTCTGGGCAATAATAGGAACAATAGTATTACTCGTGCTGATTACTTGCTGTTTTTTAACAATGGATAAAACCTGCTGTGCACTTTGTTCAGGATCATAGATAACTGCCCCAGCAACTTGTCTAGATTGCAAGCGACCATCCGCAGTATATTGTCTATCTGCAAAAGCTTCTGCTATAAAAGGAACCTGTTGTTCTTTAGCGACCGTCTCCATGACGCTACTCGCTAAACCCATCAAAGCTAATTGAGGATCAATAGAACGGATCGCTTCAATAATGACCTCCGTTTCTGAACGACTACTAGCAGCGGTATTATACAAAGCTCCATGTGGCTTGACATAGGCTAATCGTCCACCCAAACTTTCCGTCATTCCTTTCAATGCAGCTATTTGATATTTTAAAATAGCTTTTAATTCATTGGCAGGTAATTGCATTTTTCGTCGACCAAATCCTGCTAAATCTGGATAGGCAGGATGTGCCCCAATTCGTATTCCATGTGCTACGGCTTTTTTAATAGTGGTTTCTATATGTAAGGGATCGCCCCCATGAAATCCACATGCAATATTACAAGAGTCAATGTATGGAAAGATCGCATCATCATTACCCACTTTGAAGTGGCCATAGCTTTCTCCCATGTCGCAGTTGATGTCTATGGATGGCATTTTTTTTTATTTAATAGCAACTTCATAATTATGCATTGGCTAAAGCCAAGGTTATATTCAAAACAGGATAAAATATCGAAAATAGCGTGGTTAGATGTACGTTCTTTTTTCATTGAAAAAAAAGAACCAAAAATTCTAGTCCAAAAAAACTCGCTCCGCTCAAACAGTTTTTGGACTAGCCAACCCGCTTAAACGTTGACAGAGTGTGCAAAAAAATGAGAATTGTACCTGTCTACAAAAGAGATTTATTAATTAGAGAATCATCCTAATCTTGCTTTAGACAAAGAGAGAATCGTCTTCAATTGAAGATTTTCTTTCGCAGACGTCTCCCCTTCTTTGTAAGACGAGAGAGTGCTTTTGCCCAGAGGCAGAAAGAGACTAAGCCTTGAGGGGAGTTCCTGCGAGTGTACTAAATTGTAATACCAATACAATATAAAAAAAGGCGATTAGTTTTCACAACTAATCGCCTTTTAAAGATATTTTTTACGAAAAATATTATTCCTCTATTTCAAACTTATAAGAAACGCGTTCAACCACTTGATAGCCAGTATCTGGACTTTCATTTAATAGAATAATATCAATATCTATTGTTTCGCCACTTTCCTTATCTTTACTATCAAATATCGCATGGATACTACCTCCTTCTCCAGGACCAACAGGTTCTGTCGAATAATCAAGCGTCGTACAATCACAAGCGGTTACTAATTCAATTATTAAATCTACATCTCCTTGATTAGTGAATTTGTACGTATGTTCTCTTTTTTCGCCTCTTTTTACCGTGCCGAAGTCAACCATTATATCTTCAAAAACCATCTTAGCTAATGCTACAGGAGCAGGATTGCTGCCTCTGCTTTTAGAACTTTTAGATTTAGTTTTCTTTTTAGGAATACGCTTCTTTGTTTTGCTTTTAGGTTTTGGTGCTGCTTTTGGTGGAGCTACAACCTTTTGTCGTTTTTCCATTTTCTTGATCTTAATACTAGTAGGACCAGAAATAATCTTAAACTCTGTTCGACGATTTATTTGATGTGCACCTTCTCTTTGTTCATCTGTTTGTAAAGCTCTGATGAAGTCTTCTGTCAATACCCAATCTGCTTTTAAGAAAGGATAATCTACTACTTGATCTGCAACTACCTTAGCAGGAGATGTTTCTCCATATCCTTTAGGTATAATTCTTTCTGATGCAATGCCTTTTGCTAATAACCAGTTGGTAGCAGATTCTGCTCTACGTTGAGATAAACTCTTATTGTATAAATCTTTTCCTCTATAATCCGTGTGAGAAGATAGCTCAATCACCATATCTGGGTATCGGGTCATTAAATCTAATAAAACACTTAAATCTCCTTCTGCTTCTTGCAAAATTTTATCATCGTTGTATTCATAGTAGATATTAGATAGTCTAATTGGGGTATTAGTTTCTACTGTGATTTCTTCGTATTCTGGTTCTGGTGGAGCAACAGGCTCTGGTGGTGGTGGCGGCGCTGCTTTTTCTAAATAAAATTTCTTTTCAATGGCAATAGACTCTTTCAAGTTTAAAGTATTGAATGAAATGGTATCTGGTGCATATCCCTTCTTAGTAGCTACTGCGATGTAACTAATATCTGGTCCTAAACCGAATTCAAATTCATTTCCTTTTTTATTAGATTGACTGGAAGGATTGCCAGGCTTATTATTGACCACCTCATAGATACCAACGGTAGCTCCTTTTAATGCTTTTTTATCACTGCCTTTATAGACCATTGCTAATAAATCAGCAGTAACGGGTGGAATTTCAATTGCGTATATATCATCACAACAGGTCTTCGCTTTCAAAGAAGTTGTACGTGGACGATTGGAAACGAATACGCCGTTCATCCCTTCCTTATCTAAATAAAAAGATTGCTCATCTAGAGAAGTATTATAACCCTTTCCCATATTTTTTGGCGCACTCCATTGTTGGCCATTCCAAGTAGAAGTAAAGATGTCTAATCCACCTAATCCTGCTAAACCAGTGGAACTAAAATACAAAGCGCCTTCTCTATAAAATGGCGTTACTTCATTACCTGGTGTATTAATTCTAGGACCTAAATTAATAGGATCACCGTATACGCCTTTTCCTTTTTTTGTTGCATACCAAATATCGTCTCCTCCTTCCCCGCCTTCCATATCGGATACAAAAAATAATACTTCTTTACCAAATAGCTCTCCTACAGATGGTTCCTTTGCAATGAATTCTGATCCTTCGAATCCAATTAAGACTTCATTTGCTGCGCCCCAACTACCTCCATTTTCTTCTGCATAAAAAATCTTACTTAATTCTACTTTATTCCCTTTCAATAAAGCACGAGTAAAATACATTGTATTTCCATCTTCAGAAAAAGCAGGATTACTTGTTTGGAAATCATCTCTATTGATTTTGATACCAAGTGGTTCTCCTTTATCCCAACCCTTCGCTCCTTTGCTTGCACTATATATTTGTACATAGGGGATGTCTCCTGCAGCAGCTTCGATTACTTCATCTACATCGCCAAAACCAGCATAGTAAATTTGATCCTTATATAGTACTGGTCCATACTCAGAATACTTGCCATTTAATTTTTTAAGACGTTCTATTTTTAAGCCATTGACTTCTTCTCCATCATCTTCCGTAACGCCCCAAGCCATTGCCATCTTCAAGCCTTCTAACTCTTGTTCTGCCATAGCTCGTTTATCTTCATCTTTACTATTTTTTAAAAATAGCTCAAATTGTTCCAATGCTTCTTCATATTTAGAAGTCATCTTCAGCATTCTTCCGTAGTCATATCGATCTTCTACAAATTCATTATCCTTGTCTTTTCTTGGACCTAGATATCGCTTGAATACGGTAGCTGCTTTTTTATAATCTCGCAACTCTTGATGTAGATAGGCCATATCTCTATTGACCGCTTCATCTTTCGTTTCTTGATAATATTTATCAAACCAGACAACTGCTTGATAAGCGTCTTGCTTATCCAATTGTGCTTGAGCAGTCTTGAGCATCATTCTTGGTGTGGCCTTGTTTAAAGGCTGAGCTACTGCAAAAGTTACGCTTAATAGAATAGCGAAAAGTAAGGTGATAGTACTTTTCATATTGATGATAATTATTTTAAATTTCAATTGGATAAAGACTGCTGAAACGTTTCTAAAAATAAAATGTAACTATTCAGCATATAACACATTCAAAGCTAGACTTTGTTCTTTTTTCACCTGCCTGCGTTCCTTGGAAGGCAGGTTGAAAAAAAAGAACCAAAAATTCTAGTCCAAAAAAACTCCCTCCGGTCAAACAGTTTTTGGACGGGGTCTTCGGCCTCGACGTTGACTACTTGATTTTGACAGCGTTCCTTTAAGCTAGATTACCAGACTGATTCTAAACTAGAAATCGAATAAACCATGTGGTCAACATCATAAGTCCGACCTCTGACAGTGAAACGATCTGACGGCTGACTTCTTCGGACTTTCAGTCCGATTACAAGTCTGGACAGAAAATAACTGGCGGTACTACTGGCTCTTTATAAATTCTAATAATTTTATTAACGGCTAATTCAAAGCCACCTCTAAGATTATTAGTAGAAGTTAAACCAGAAGCTGTTAAGTCATAGGCTATGCCTACTTGCCAATCATCATAATGGGCTCCTAATAAAATCTGCACTGCATCGCCGACTCTATATCCTAAACCTGCTTTAGCTTGGAGGTCTTTTTCTTTAAACTTTAATTGGTAGCCTCCCATTGCTTGTATTGCGATTTCGTTGACTTTAGCAGATCTCTGGTAAATGAATGCAGGATAGATCGTCAGTTTCTCATTGAGTTTTCGATCCATCTGTCCGTGTACCGTAATTTTTATAGGTCTTTTAAATTCGCCACCAGATCCACCTAGATTACCACCTGAAGTAATTGTACCATTTGGCCGAGTGATGTATGATATAGCTGTTCCAATATTCATATTGGTATTTTTATCCACAGCAGCACGATACATCAAACCAAAATTGGTAACGCTATAACTTTCTCCCTCATCAGATAATTTAGTGAAATCTATACTAGTCGGTCCTAATTGGCCATTTAATATATTATCTTCAAAGGTAAGATTTTGTTTGTCTTTAAATTCTCTAGAGACACTTCCAAACTGAATACCCCCAACTATAAATTTAGTCGCTTTCTTATCTAATGCTAAGTGGTAAGAAGCAGAAGCTAAGAAACCAGTATTAGTTAAGCCCCCGGAACCCGCTTTATCTGCATATATGGCCATTCCTCCACTCAACCAGTCATTCTTACGAACCGTAATAATGGGTACATCTATGAAAAAAGAAGGCGTTCTAAATCCTGTTCCTCCTGGACTTTTTCCTTTAACAAAATTATACTGGTCTCGATATAAGCCACCAATTCTAGCCGTTCCCTCAAAATCCCCTGTTAATGCAGGATTTAAGGTCATAGGAGACATCGTAAACTGGGTCCAGTGTATATCTTGACCACGAAGTACTCCTGTACAGGCTACTAAAAGGCTAATAAAAAATAGATGTCTAAGTAATTTCATATAGGCGTTATTTCTTATGGTATTTCAAGTAGGATAAGCATTTCTTACAGTAAAGTTGTTTAAAGAACTTCACTATTAAAAGGATAGCATACGCTAAAAGAGTAAAAGTGACTAAAAAAATAGCCTCTTTTTAGGTCAAAAATACAATTTCTACGCTTTAGTCTCTATGAAAAAAAGAATTCCTCTTAAAGAGAACGGACTTTAGTCATGGATTTTGCATTGAATGCTGTAATTTAACATAAAATAGAGGCTAGAATATGAAAACACTTCAAACGAAGGTATTAATTATAGGGGCAGGCCCCACTGGCTTGATGATGGCTTGTCAATTGGCTAGATATAAAGTGCCTTTTCTCCTTATCGACCAGAAAAAAAGTATCACCAACGAAACGAAAGCACTAGGGGTGCAGGCTAGAACAATGGAAGTATATCAGCAAATGGGGATTGCGCAAGAGGCATTGCGTAGAGGATTGATAGGAGAAGCAGTCAATTTTGTTATTAAAGGTAAGCCTATCAGGCGTATAGATTTGGCAGAAATTGGTAAAGACCTTAGTCCTTTCCCTTATATACATATGCTCGTACAGCATGAAAATGAAGCCTTATTGCAGCATTTTTTAAAGACAGAAGGGGAAAGTGTTTTATGGAATACTCATTTAGATACTATTACGCAAACGGATGCCGAAGTAGAGGCAGTGATTATTACAAAAGATGGAGAACGCCAGACGGTTGTTGCAGATTGGTTAGTGGGTGCGGATGGGGGGAGTAGTACGACTAGGCATCAATTAGGCATGTCTTTTAAAGGGGAAACTCACGAACAGACTTTTTTTGTCGCAGATACGCAAATTGATTGGGCTTATGCGCAGGAGTTGCATGTCTGTCTTGATAAAACGAAATTTCTAGCTTTCTTTCCGATGAAGGGAGACCGAAGATTTAGAATAGTAGGTGCGTTGCCTAGTCATCTAAAGGATATAGAAGGAATTCAATTTGAAGTGTTCATTGAGGAGATTTTGAAAGATATCAGTATTGACCTAAGAATAAGTAATACGGATTGGTTTAGTACCTATAAAATTCATCATCGAGTAGTAGATAGTTTTCAAAGGGGGCGATGTTTTTTGGCTGGTGATTCGGCACATCTACATAGCCCTGTTGGTGCACAAGGGATGAATACGGGATTGTTAGATGCATATAATTTAGCTTGGAAACTATCATTGGTCGTAAAAGAAAAAGCAGCTGCTAGTTTATTAAAAACCTATACGGAAGAGCGGTTACCTTTTGCACAAGAGTTGGTGAATACGACGGACCGTGTATTTGGGATGATTGTCTCTAATAATCCTTTTTTGCGTTTCTTTAGAAGGAATGTTTTTCCTACCCTTTTCAAAATAGGCACTTCTTATGATAAAGTTCGGAAGTTTGCTTTTGGTAGAGTTTCTCAAACGGGTATTAATTATAGGAAAAGTTCTATTAATCGGAATCATCAATCCGATTCTTTTAATAATAAAGCACCACAAGCAGGAGATCGATTTCCGTATATCACTTCCAATAAAACAAATACTTTCGACTGGTTAGATGGGACTGCTTTTCAATTGCTTTATTTTTATACGAAGCGAGAGGAGGAGACCATTGTTCAGCTGAAAAATTATTTAACTCTTTCTAATCTTGATATCCAATTTTACCAGTTTGATAAGGAGCGCAATGCTACTTTTTTTGAAGGCTTGGGCATTAAGGAACAGGCAATATTTATTGTTCGACCTGATATGTATATTGGGTATCGGAGTGGGGGCGTGGACTTGATGGATCTGGAGGTTTATTTTAGTCGGTTGTTAGGTGGGGAGGTACAAGGTTAATAGTGATATTTTGTAGCCCAGAATTTATTCTGAATAATTATCGAGCGCAGCGCAGATAACTTAGGTATTATCTGCGCCGCGCTCGATAGTCTCTCAGAATGAATTCTGTGTTACTACAAACCAGATGCTAATAGTCTGTAAGATACTTATGAAGTGCAGCGGTGGCACTTAGTAATCTGCAGTATGCTCTCCGTTCGTCGTTCCTCCTTTCTGCGATCATACAGCAGGGGAGTCTGGCAAAT
>JALZWC010000850.1 GCA_023300255.1 Saprospiraceae bacterium
TTTTGCAGTCTCTCTTTCTTGTCCTTCAAACAAGGCGGTTACTTCTGGATATTTTGCTAAAATTGCTGGGACAGTTGTTGCTTTAAGTTCATTATTAATATCTACTGCGGAGGCATCATTATTGGAAATATCTGCTTCTACCGTTACTTGTCGTTTTCCTTCTAACCTGTTAATGGCTAATATACTCTGTTCAGAAGATAAAGTGGCAATCGAAGAAAGCGGGTACTCTTGACCATTACTTAATCTAATGCGCATATCTCTTAGCTGGGAGATATTTTGTCGATCTTCTTCTGCATACCGCACCCATACTTTTACTTCATCGCTTCCCCTTTGCAATCGTTGTACTTCACTACCAAAATACCCTTGTCGTACTTGTCCTGCGACCTCTTGTAAACTTAAACCTAAGAAGCGACCCTTTTCATTTAAATTGATTCCAATTTCTTTTAAACCTTCCTGATTGGTATCTGTAACATCTTTTAATTCCTCTAATTCGTTTAATCGTTTTTTTACTTCTTCTGTAGCTTTATTTAATTGATCTGCATTTTGACTAACAAAAGCCAGAGATACGGCTTTCCCAAAAGTCTCAAATCCACCAAATGTAAGGGATTCTGCTTCTGGAATTGGGCCAAGCTTATCTTTAATCATCACGCCAATTGCTCGGTCTCCAATGGCTGTTCGTTTTTCCGCATCTACCAAAATAACATTGATTTTTCCTTGATAACTGGTTGGGCCTAATTCTTTTAAAATATGAATAAGCATGGAAGAACTATCGGCATTGTATTTATTAGAAATCTCTTCGTTGACTTCTAGTGCCGCTGCTTCTATTTTATCTAACCAAGCTTGCGTAACAGATTCATTGGTACCCGCTGGTAATTTCAGATTGACATATACATTGTTTCCTTCAATGTTTGGAAAGAAACTTTGCTTAACCAATCCTCCTCTAAAAGCGGCTATGGAGATCATGAATAAGCCTAAAATTAAGGAAAAGACAAAGAATTTATTGACTAAAGTAAATCGAAGAATTGGTCCATATAGCTTATCTCTCAAAAAGCGCATAAAGCCATCTAATTTTCTGGTCAACCAATATTTTTTAGTATTAGGATCAAGTGCCGCAGAGTGTGCAACGTGGGTTGGTAAGATAAAAGCCCCTTCTATTAAAGAAAAGAGTAGGGCAAAAATCACAAAAGTAGATAAGGAAGAAAAGAAGTCGCCTATTTGTCCGTTAATAAAATAGAAACCACCAAAGGCTAGCATTGTTGTAATAATGGCACCCGTTACTGCTGGTAGAACATCCATTGTCCCTTCAAGAGCTGCTTCTGATCTAGTCAAGCCGCCTTCCTCATACCTACTATATATACTTTCACAAATAACAATTCCATCATCTACTAAAATCCCTAGTACCATGATCATCCCAAAAGAAGTCACTACATTAATACTTTCCCCTAATAAGGAAGTGCAAATAAACATTCCCGCAAAGGAAATAGGAATGGCAATAGCCACCCAAAATGCTAATCGCCAGTTGAGGAACATGGCCAATAATAAGACCACCAAAAAGAATCCCATCAACCCATTCTCTGTCAGTAATCGTAACCGAGTTTTAATAACTTCGGAATCATCTAATAAAAGGGTCGTTTTAATGCCAGGGTTTTTGATTTGAAATTCTTTAAAGTAGATTTTTGCTTTATCAGCAATGTCTACAATATCTTCATCTTTGGTATATTGTAATTGAATGACGACTGCTGATTCTCCATCTACATAAGCTCGACTAGGATTATCTACCCACTTATCTCTAATACTTGCTACTTGATGCAATCTGGTGACACTCCCTCCAGAAGAAGTCTTGACAATAATATCCCGAAGTTCATTAGCTGTATATCCTTTGTTATTAGCTCTTAGTAATAAATCCTCTTTTTCTCCCTCAATAATACCACTTGTTATATTCAAATTCGCACTTCGAATGGCTTGTGTAGCTTGCGCTAAAGTCAATTGGTAGGTTCTTAAATCATTTTCTCGAAAGGCAATTTCTATTTCTTCCTCTGGAAAGCCTTGTAATTGGACTTTCGATATGCCATCTATAGCTAATAAACCATCTTCTATATCTCTAGCATACTTCTTTAAGGTCCCTAAATCTTGATTCCCACTAATTGTATAAGAAATCGCATTGATTAGGTTTTCTAATTTAAAAACTCTAATACTTTCCATTCCGACAGGGAAGGCTGCTATGGCATCTACGGCATTTTTAACATCTGATAATACTGCATCAATATCTTCATTTTCAACAATCTCTATGGTAACAGTAGCTGCATTCTCTACAGAGGTAGACGTTACTCGATCTACTCCAGATATTCCTTTTACGGCTTCCTCCACCTTTGAGACCACACCTTCCTCGATTTCTTCTGGTGCTGCACCAGGATAAACAGATTGAATGAGTATAATCTTTTCAGGTATTGCAGGGAAAAAAAGCCTTTTGATATTAGATGCTCCAAAAAAGCCTAGAATCAGTATGGCAAACATCAGTAAATTAGCCGCAATGGAGTTACTGATAAAGTATTTTATTAATGATCTCATTGATATTTAAAGACTGATTTTAGACGACTTCGAAATTAAACGGTAAAGCTATGATAGGTTGAGAACAATTCCATATCCTTTCCTATAAATTTTTCTTTTTTTGAACAATTCTATTACAACAGATAATAAGGTAAGTTGTTCTGGATTTCAACTACTGATCTAAGTAGGTGGAGTATGCTATGTGGTTTAGTTCTTCTAGCTATACATAATTCAACGCTGAGCTACT
>JALZWC010000851.1 GCA_023300255.1 Saprospiraceae bacterium
GTATGATTTGCATACACCGTCCAAATCTTCGTATAAAATCAACTGGCAACTGATAATTACCTATAAAAATCGCCTAAAAATAGA
Organism: Saprospiraceae bacterium; assembly: GCA_023300255.1. Taxonomy (GTDB): domain Bacteria; phylum Bacteroidota; class Bacteroidia; order Chitinophagales; family Saprospiraceae; genus JAFMDF01. Next base: position 85 of record JALZWC010000851.1, read on the forward strand.
ACCAATCACCCCTGCTGCTAAGTAGGGCAACCACAAGGGATTGCCCATACAATAGCTCCGTAACTTCTTAATTGTAAGGAACAATGTTAGACGGGTAGCTTTTTATTTTTCGTAGCCTTACAGGCTGACCGATTAACTACAGAAAATAAAAAAGGCAGGAGGTCGCAAAGCGAACGAACCGCTTGTGGACGGGATGCTAGCAATCAATGACTTGCAAATAAATCAGTTATAAGTAAGTAGTCGGACCTATTTATTCGAATAATTTTAACTAGATAGGTACATAGGTGACATAGAGAATAACACCTATGTGACCTATGTATCTATGTGGTTAAAAAAAATCCTATTGTGTTCCTTATTTTTGTCCGACTACTTACATTTTTAAACAACTTCAAAAAGAATTTATATTTTATGTGGTAGTAAAATGAGATAGATAAAATAATTACATTGCATTTCAATTCCTGAGAATATTTAAAACTATACCCGTTTTAGAATAGAGAAATGAGCATAGTAGAATAGAGATGTATTTCGTTTATTTATAAACGAAATTTCGACCAGTTTATCAATGTGTAGTTGACACTTGTTAGTCCCAATAGACAAACGCGTTAATTTAAGAAAGTATAAACGTTTGATAAACAGTTCTTAAAAATTAGTACTCTCTGTTTTTTTTGTAAAAAAAACAACCTTAAATAAAAATGGAAGAATCAATTTTAACCACTATTATTTTACCTGCTTCCTTATTTATCATCATGTTAGGCATGGGGTTGTCTTTGGTGGTGGATGATTTTAAAAGAGTGCTTTTATATCCTAAGGCTACAATTATAGGCCTAGTTAATCAATTGATCGTCTTACCACTAATAGCCTTTGGGATGGTAAAAATGTTAGATTTATCCCCTTTAATTGCAGTAGGATTTATGCTGGTAGCTGCTTGTCCTGGAGGGGTAACTTCTAATTTAATTGCCCATGTGAGCAGAGGTGATACTGCCTTATCTATCACCTTAACTGCAATAAGTAGCTTTATTACGGTAATTACGATTCCATTGATAGTCACTTATTCTTTAAATCATTTTTTAGCGGATTCACAAACTATCCAATTACCTATAGTCAAAACTATTATACAAATATTAGGCATTACTATATTTCCTGTGTCGATTGGTATGTGGGTAAGATACAAGTATCCTGAATTTGCCTTAAAAATGGATAAACCTACTAGACTAATAAGTACGGTTATCTTTCTTATTATTTTAGTTAGCGTCGTGGCAGCAAACTTGGAATTGGTAAAGAATAATATAGGCACCTTGGGTTGGATTAGTTTATTACTAAACTTACTAACGATGGGTTTAGGCTTTGTTGCTGCTAAATTATTTAAGCTTAATTTATCACAAAGTATTTCAATCGCCATAGAATCAGGTATTCAAAATAGTGCATTAGCTATTGTGATAGCAACCACTTTACTAAAGCAGTCTGAATTATCTATTCCCGCTGCTATTTACAGCTTGATGATGTTTATCCCTGCGGGATTAATGATGTGGTATTTTGGTAGAAAGAAAAGTAGTGTAAATAAGACCAATCACAATAGGTAGGTTTATGCCCAAGGAAAGAGCAGCATTATAATAAATTAAAAGCACATACTAAAAACTTAAAAAACATTACTACCTTAGGGCTTGTCTAGTTACCAACAAAAAAACGAAAAATCATGCCCTTTCTCTCTATTATAGTAGGAATCATTTTATTATTAGTTCTAGTCACCTTCGTCAAGTTAGACGCTTTCCTATCCTTTATGGTCGTCTGTCTAACCGTAGGTCTAATGGAAGGCTTAAGCATCCAAGAGACAATGGGAGCGATTCAAACGGGAATCGGGAATACAATGGGCTCACTAGTAATGATATTGGGCTTTGGGGCCATGCTAGGAAAGCTGGTAGCAGAAAGCGGAGCCGCTACTCAAATCACGAATAGTTTAGTCGCAAAATTTGGACTCAAACATATTCAAATTGCCTTGATTATTACAGGTTTTATTGTGGGCATACCGATGTTTTATACCGTTGGTTTTGTGATCTTAGTGCCATTAGTGATTGCGATTGCGGCACAGACGAAATTGCCCTTATTATATGTAGGCTTACCGATGCTATCTTCGCTATCCGTTACTCACGGTTTCTTACCACCACATCCTGCACCAACGGCAATTGGAGAAATGTATAATGCTGATTTGGGGAAGATCTTGATCTATGGAATTATCATTGGTATACCTGCTATATTGACCGCTAAATTTCTATTGGCAGGTACCATGCAGCGTATCCAGCCAACACTCCTTAAAGAATACGTCGTTAAGCAAGATGATCGATATCCAATCCCTAGTTTAAGCGTCTCTCTATTTGTGGCTTTACTACCTGTTGTTTTAATAGGAGGGGTGTCCTTAGCTAAAATGTTTGTTCCTGAAAATGACATTTTAAATACTCTTGGTAATCCAGCCATCGCGATGATGATTGCCGTTTTTGCAGCCATTTATTTTTTTGGAATTCGTACGGGTCGGAGCATGCCAGAGACGATGAAGATTGTCGCTGCTGCGGTATCTGGCGTAGCTATGGTCTTGTTAATTATTTCAGGCGCAGGTGCTTTTAAACAAGTGATGATCGTTACGGGTATAGGGGATCGAATTGGAGAGCAATTGAGTTCTTTGGGGATGTCGCCCTTAATAATGGCTTGGATGATTGCAGCGATACTTCGGGTATGTGTAGGCTCTGCTACGGTGTCAGGTATGACGGCTGCGGGCATTATGCTACCCATGATTGGAACAGCAGGTGTACCTGTAGAATTATTGGTGATCGCTATTGGTGCAGGGAGTATCTTTTTCTCTCATGTTAATGATGGGGGATTTTGGCTGTTTAAAGAATATTTTAATGTAAGTATAAAAGAGACCTTGTTATCTTGGTCTTTGATGGAGACGATTGTTTCGGTGATGGGTTTGATTGGGGTGTTGGTTTTGAATCAGTTTGTGGGGTAGGGCATATCAAAGTAATAAATTAAACATTTTATGCTGTCCTGCAATTAAGAGGCGCATCTTGCTTCTATTGCGGCGGTATACAAGTTCATTTCAATTCCAAGAAGGTGCAATTACAATCAAGTAGCTTGTATTCTTCTTTTTTGAAAGCATGTTAGTGAAAAGAATTAAATAAGGAATGTGTATGAAATAACTTCGTAACTTATGCTGCTTCTTTTGCTCTTATTTTTCACTTTAACTCAGTCAAAGTATCAACAATTCTCCTTCATT
>JALZWC010000852.1 GCA_023300255.1 Saprospiraceae bacterium
GGATGAATTAATTGGCTGCCCCAGGATTGTTTTACACTCAATTTATTCTCACTTTTTGCCTTAAATGAACTTATTATTGTCACACTACCTATGTGGTAAAAAAGATACGAATATTCTCAATACCAAATAAGTTAGTTTTTAAAATTGAAAATAGATAAAAGAGTTAGATCCAAAGGAGCCAAAGAAAGCAATCAACCATAAAATCGACGCAAAAGAAACCACCCTAAAAGCAGGCTTATTCAATATCAAATCAGAAAAGCTAAACTTAAAATCCGCCAATTCGATCATTGTCAAAATCCCGATTAAGACAAAGCCTTTGACTACCCAAAATTTATTGATAACACTTCCGAAATTAAAATTATCTAAGCTTCCTACGCCTGTAATAACATTTAAAGCAGTAGTAAAATCTGGGCTTCTAAAAAATATCCAAGCAAAGCAAGTAAAGAAATAGACCAAGGTTATATTGATAGCATTACGTCCAATCTGAGGCATTCTAATCGCAGTTAAGAGTTTTCCGAACTTCGGACCTATCACCCGTTGCACAATCAAATACAATCCATGCAGGAATCCCCAAAATACAAATACCCAACTCGCTCCATGCCACAAGCCTCCTAATAGCATCGTCAACATATTATTTTTATAGGTATTAAAAACTCCATGTCGGCTACCTCCTAAAGGAATGTATAAATAATCTCTCAACCAAGAAGATAAACTAATATGCCACCGCTGCCAAAATTGACTGAAGTTTTTAGAAAAATAAGGAGTTTTAAAATTATCTGGAAAATCAAAACCCATAATACGAGCTAAGCCTATCGCTATATCAGAGTATCCACTAAAATCACAGTATATCTGGAAGGAATAGAAAATTACGCCTATTAATAAATGCATCGAAGAAAAAGCTTCTGGTGCAGCAAAACATTGGTCCACAAATGGTGCTAAAGAATCGGCAACCGCTACTTTTTTGAAAAAGCCCCATAGTATTTGCCCAGTTCCTTTGTTGAATCGATCCCAGTCAAAGGTTCGTACTCGTTTAAATTGAGGCAAGAAATCACTCGCTCTAACAATCGGACCAGCCACCAATTGAGGAAAAAAGGAAATAAAGGTAGCAAAACGAATAAAATCTTTTTCTACCGGAATCTTTTTATAATATACATCAATGGTATAACTCATTGACTGAAAAGTATAAAAGGAAATACCAACGGGCAGAATAATATGAAGGGTATTAAAAGAAGGGACAATCCCTACTGTAGTCGCCAGTTCTTGGAAGGATGCTATAAAAAAATTGAAATATTTAAAGACGGCTAGAAAACCTAAATTGACAATCAAACTAATGACCAATAGTCGTTTTCGCTTATCTGGAGCCTCCGTTTTATCTAATATCACACCTACCGTATAGTCAATCAAAGTAGAAATTAATATCAAACTTAGAAAACGCCAATCCCACCAGCCATAAAAAATATAACTAGCAATTAAGCAGAGCCACAGTTGCTTTCGCCCTTTCAATGCAAAATACAACGGAAAGAAAAGGGCAATAAACACCAAGAAGGTGATACTATTGAATATCATTGTGTAGTTTTTAAAACAGAGTAGAGAAGCGAGAATAGAGAGCAGAGATGTATTTCGTTTAAAACAGTCGAAATACCGTTGTTTTTTTCACGAAACACATCTCTGCTCTCTATTCTAAAATCTATATGATTCTAAAATAACTTCAATAACTATATAAAAGAGGACAATTAAATGGAGGGGAAATGCAATCTAGCTTTGTTATTTAGCGTAAGGAACAAGTGAAGAATAAGTTATAACAAAGGAGAGGAATTATTTTTTCTTTAGTCTATACTAAAAAACGTAGGCATAGCAGGGCTATGACGAGGCTTTTTAGGATAGAATAAAGGACAAAGAAACCTCTAACTGTTATAAGTTATTTTTTACTTGTTCCTAAATATTGTAGAAACTATTAATATTGTATAGTTTAACGATATCAATACTACTACTAGGAATTTATATCTAAAAGATACCTGTAATCAATACTTTATGCATCATAAAATAATACTCTTATTTTTTCTCATAGGCAGCACGGTTCTAAAGGCGCAACAATTAGACCATGTTTTAGGAGATATCATCGTTCAATTATCACCAAAAATCGAAGAACCTACTGCATTAATTCAACAATATAAGCGTTTTAAAGGAAAGTCGACAGCCTTTGCTACAAAAAAATGTTTGAGTGAAGCGCAGAATATTTGGTTGCTTCATTTTGATTTTACCAATATTAACGAGAATCATTTATTGAGGGATTTAAGATATAATAAATTAGTGCATATCGCTCAGTTTAATCACCTTATCCAAAAGCGAAAAATACCTAATGATCCTTTCTTTAATTTCCAATGGGACTTGATTAATATCGGAGATAATGGTGGTACTGTAGATGCAGATATTGATATAGAGCTCGCTTGGGATATTACGACTGGAGGACTCACTCCTGAGGGCGATACGATTGTGATTGCCGTTGTAGATGATGGCGTAGATTTGGATCACGAAGATCTACAAGCTAATCTTTGGAAAAATTATAAAGAGATACCAAATAATGGAATAGACGATGATAATAACGGATTCGTTGACGACTTTCATGGCTGGAATATTGACACTAATTCAGATGCTGTAGATAATACGGCACAAGTAAGTTTGAGTCATGGCACAGAGGTCTCGGGAGTCATTGGTGCAGTAGGCAACAATGGTATGGGTCTGACAGGTATCAATTGGAACATCAAATTAATGATTATTAGCCCTTTTGGCGCTACGAATGCAGATGAAGCTTCCGCTATTGAAGGATATAGTTACGCACTATCCATGCGACAAAAATATAACGAAACCAATGGTGCAGAAGGTGCATTTGTAGTAGCGACTAACTCTTCCTGGGGTACGGATGGCCAAATGGAAAGTGATGCCCCAATCTGGTGTGATTTTTACAACTTGATGGGCGAAGAGGGCATCATAAGCACCGTAGCCACTGTCAACGATAATCTCAATATTGATGTAGCAGGGGACTTACCAACTACTTGTAGCAGTCCATATCTAATAGGTGTAACCAATACCAACAATCGAGATCAGAGAGCAATTGCTGGGTTTGGACCTGTCTCTGTAGACATTGCGGCGCCTGCGGAGAATATTCCTATCATTCTCCAAGATAGCAGATACCGTTTTCAAAACTTTAGTACAAATGGAAGCGGTACCTCTTATGCCGCACCAAAAGTAGCTGGAGTCATTGGTTTATTATATGCTTCGCCTTGTACTAATTTTAGTCGCATTGCTAAGCAAGATCCAGCTCGAACAGCTTTGTTAGCTAGAGACTACATTTTTAATGGAGCGGAGGTACAAGAGAACTTAGTAGGCTTAACCGTAACTGGTGGTCGATTGAATGCCAATAATAGTTTGCAATTACTAATGGCAGATTGTGGTGCTTGTCCTACTCCTGTAAGCGTGGAATTAAATTCTGCTAGCTCCTCTACCCTGAGTGTCAATTGGGTAATTGATAATGTGATTAATACGACCCTTAGATATAGAATCGGTAATCAAGGTGCCTGGACTACTATTCCTAATTTACAAGCTCCTTTTGTTATTGATAATTTAGTTAGCTGCACAGATTATGAAATACAATTAGCCAGTCAATGTGAAGGTGAAGCATTAGTCTATACGACCTCCTTTATACAAACAACAGAAGGTTGTTGTAAAGCGCCCACTAGTATTGAAATAACGGATATAACGACTTCCTCTGTAACTACTTCCTGGAGCCCTATTATAGATGCTGGCAGCTATGAGGTGCAATGGCAAATAGAAGGGACTTCCAATCGGGAAAGTGCCATCGTATCAGATACTGTTTATACCATAATGGGGCAATCAGCTTGCACTAATTATTTGGTGAGCGTGCGTCCAATTTGTACGAATAGGAGCACAACTTTTTCAAACAATTTTAGCGTTAGAACCAAAGGTTGTGGAACTTGTACAGATGCTACTTATTGTCAGTCGTTCGGAGAGATTTCGAACTTTGAGTGGATTTCTAATGTAAGTATAAATGACTTAAATAATACATCTATATCAAATGATGGATATGGAAATTTCACAGACTTGAGTACTACACTCAATACATTTGAAACCTATGACATTACGATCAATGCTGGATATAATGAGGGAGTATTTGAGGAATTTTTCAAAGTATGGATAGACTATAATCAAGATGGTCAATTTAATGAAAATACAGAGCTGGCCTATAATTCTGGTGTTGGAACAATAAATGGTATAGAAGGTAAAATCACCATTCCTGGTAATGCCCTTGTGGGAAGTACGAGAATGAGAGTAGCTATGAAAGCTGATCAATCTAACACCACTCCCTCCCCTACTCCTTGCGAAACAATAGATCTTGGAGAGGTGGAAGACTATTGTGTAAATATTATCACAGGAGATTTCAATTGTATTCCGCCAAGCATCACCGATTTCACTAATACTAGTACAAGTATTCAACTAAATCTGTCTTTAGTTGAGTTAGCTACTGCTTATAAAGTCCAATACAGGCCTATCGGAACTTCCACCTGGCAAGAACAACTATTTGAGATTGGGATGGCTATTGAATTGAGCGGTTTAACTACTTGTATTACCTATGATATTCAAGTAGCTACTGTATGCGCTGATGGCAATACGAGCAATTTCTCTACCTTGACTAATATAGCTACGATTTGCGACTGTGGTGCTCCTAGCAACATAATCGTAACACCTATAGATAGTACTGGATTTGAATTACAATGGACAGGAGTAGGAACATCCTATGAAGTGTTCTTAGGCGCCACCGATCTAAGTGTAACCCGTAATTGGACTATTGATGGAAATAGTATAGTCGTTAATAACTTACCACCATGTACCGATTTTGATGTAAATATTACCACTTTTTGTCAAACAGAAAGAGGCTCTTTTTTAGAAGAAAGAATTAGTTCTCCATGCCCCACTAGTATTGTCACATTGCCTTTAGAAATCAATACCTTGCAAATTTCACCTAACCCTTTTAAGGACGTATTGAATTTGCAATTGGATTTGAAAGAAGCAACTACGCTTCAGCTGTCCTTGCATCATATCAATGGGCAACTAATCAAGCAATATTCTATTGGCTCAATTACAGCAGGTCAATACAATCAAATTTTGAATATACCTGAAATAGCAGGAGGGATTTATTTATTAAGGATTGCTACTGTATCTGGAATAGCGGTGCGGAAGATGGTGAAGGTGAAGTAAAATTTCTGAATTTAGTTGGATAGGTTTATCAAGGAGTTGAGAACATTCCTATCATTATTTTTACCACGGATTTACGGATTATATTTAACCTAATCCACTCAATAAGTACAGGTAGAGCAGATGTAACACAACTCTCTGAGTTATGCGTAAGCTAAACAGGCACAACTCAGAGAGTTGTGTTACATTTATTCCACCAGTTAGAATTGGGTGAATACTTTAATTCACGCATAGAACGCAAAGCCCGCAGAGTGTAAACAAATGGATAATCATTTCCTTGCGTTCTCTGCGAGAAAACTGTACGAACTATTAAAACATATTTGTTTTATACATTTGTTTTAGTAGACTTTTTAATCTATTTATTAGAAAATGATATGCGCATAAACCTCTAAGGCAAAAAGTGAGAATAAATTGGTCGTTTTAAGCTAGTCATTTTTTACTCTAAGATGAAGGAGTGTAAGCTCCTGAACCGCAAAGCGGATGGG
>JALZWC010000853.1 GCA_023300255.1 Saprospiraceae bacterium
AGAAATCCTAAAAAAGGAACCGTAGCCCAGCTATGCTTATTTTTTTAGCATTCCTTAGAAGAAAAAATGTCTAGCTTAAAACGACCAATTTATTCTTACTTTTTGCCTTACCTCTTTTTTAAATGACAATCTAAAAGAAATAACTTTATGAGAAATATATTCCATGATGGACAATTAGCCGTACAAAAAATAACGGGGGAAGAGGAAATTGCTAAGAGTAGACTTCCGATGATACAAGCTTCGCTTCATCCTAGATCAATACCGTTTATCGCGCATCAGGTCCTCGCATTCCCTGGAAGTGAAGATGCTAATGGAGACATCTGGTTGTCTTTATTGGTAGGAGAAAGAGGCTTTATTAATATTCCTTCCCTGCAAGAATTAAGGTTTGATTTATCCAAAATTACGAGCAATCGGGAAGATATTTTCTTTAAGAATATCGAAACTAAACCAACAGTAGGTTTGCTATTTCATGAAGCAGCAAGAAGAGCTCGATATAGAGCTTGGGGCGTAGCTCGCCAAGAAGAAGATCAACTTATCTTTGATATTAGAATGGGCTATCCAAGTTGTCCTAAACATATACAACGAGAGGTAATAGAAGTACCCGAAAATTCAAAAGTCATATCTTCTGAATATCAAAATGGAACTACATTAGGCAAACTAGAGAAGGAATGGATAATGGGTGCGCATACTTTTTTTATAGCCACGCAAACGAAAAAAGGAGATATTGAATCATCGCATAGAGGTGGAGATCCTGGCTTTATTGAAATCCAAGCAAATGGACTTTTACGTGTACCTGATTATCTAGGAAATAGTATGTTTAGTACTTTAGGGAACATCTACGAAAATCCTAAAGCCGCACTCCTTTTTGTGGATTATAAAAAAGGAGAAACATTACAACTCTCTGGTATGGCGAAACTACAATTTGATCAAAATTCAGAAGATGATTTATATAAATCTGGTAAGACTGGTAGATTCTGGACATTCGAAACCAAACGGTGGATCAGAACAATAGGTCATCATAAAGTGAATACGGAATTTATTGATTTTTCCCGATTTAATGTATTGAGTAAAAAGGAAATACTATAAAAGCCCACGTTATTTGTGAGACTGTTCAATACTAATTACAAGTAGAGAATGCAAAGAACGTAGAGTTTTTTTACTGTACGTAGAGAACGCAAAGAAAGTATCGTTTTTCTTATTGCATTTAGAGAACGCAAAAAACGCAGAGCTTTGTTATTACACGCAAAGAATACAACGAACATAGCGTATTGATTGTCCAGTTTTTGCGTTCTTTGCGTGAGACACTTTCAAACTATTGGACATTCAATTAGAATAGAGAATAGAGCGTAGAGAATCGAGAGCAGAGATAGAATTCGTTTGAACCTGCGTGCCCTACTGTATATAAGTATAGAGCAATTAACGGTGGCGAGGCTACGCCCCTTAACTATTGAATGTATACGATTTTTTTCTATAGACGGTGCCGAGGCTACGCCCCTTAAATATTGAATGTATACGACTATTTCTCTATAGACGGTGTCGAGGCTAAAGCTCTTAAATGTTTTAAAAGGGCATCGCCCTGGCACAGTCTATAGCAAAACACCAGGACAGAAAGGAAAAGGAGCGTAGCTTCGTCCCCGTAATTCTTCAGTTATTAAAGCTCCTGCTTTTCTAAAATAGCAGTTATTACACGGAGCAGCCCTTTTTCTAATATTGCTCGTGGGCAAGCAAGATTGAGTCGTATATGGCCTCCTGCATTAGCAACAAACATATCACCACCTTCTAATAAAACACCTGCATTACGTGCAAAGAATAAGGTTAGATTTTCATTATTAAGAAAATAAGAAGTAACATCCACCCAAGCCAAGTAGGTGGAATCTGGTATCGTAAATTTTGCAAGTGGTAAATGTTCATCCAATTGTGTTTTCAAATACTTGAAATTATCATCTAAATAATCTGTTAATTCGATCAGCCAGTCATGCCCATCTGTATAGGCTGCATGGGCTGCCACTATGCTTAATGGATTTTCTACAGGTAAGTAGAACTCTTTATAGACTATTCTCAACTCCTCATTGGGGATGAGGATATTAGCGAAAGAATTACCTGCAAGATTAAATGTTTTACTGGGTGCCATACAAGTAATAATCTGATCTGAGTTAGGAAAAAGACTTGCCATAGGAGTGAAAGACTTATTTTTACGTAGTAGATCGCAATGAATTTCATCGGATATGATCGTTACACCATTTTCTAAACAGACTTCTCCTAGTTCCTGTAATTCTTCTTTTGACCATACCCGACCTGTTGGGTTATGAGGATTACAAAATATACCTAAGACACATTTTTCGTCTGCTGCTTTCTCTCTAATATCATCGAAGTCCATACGATACCTACCATTTACTTTAATCAAGTTAGAACAAACCAATTCTACTTTATTGAAATCTGTACCATGTTTAAAGAACGCATAGGAAGGTGTGACAATTAATACCTTTTCATCTGGCTTACAGATATGACCAATCAAACTATATAAGGCAGGAATTACTCCCTTAGCATGTACCAAATGATTTAGGTCAAAATTCCACCCATATCGATCTATACACCATTGTTGAAAAGCCAATGAATAAGCAGGATCGGCTACTATAGAATATCCTAACAATGGATGCTCTAATCGTTTTTTTAAAGCTGAAATAATCTCTGGTGCGATAGCGAATTCCATATCTGCTACCCACATAGGAATAAAATCACTTTCTTCATATTTACCCTTTAAATCTTCTTCTAACTCAAAAAGGTAACCTCTATAACCTGTAACGGACATCGCATTAGTTCCTGCTCTGTTGATGACTTTATTAAATGGATATTTGTTAGATGACATCTGTTTTAAAAATTTAGGTTGTATAAAATACTTGGATAATTACTGCACTTAAGGAATAGACTAACCCAATTTGTCTCGTTTATTATTCTTTCATTCCTAAATAAGTAATCGAACAAAAATATAAAAAACTCTTTAAGGAATGAGGAGATAATAAATGTTACAAGTTGGGTTCGTCATTTTTCTGTCTTAGGAAGTCAAAAAACTAGTGCATAGCAGGGCTACGGACTCTTT
>JALZWC010000854.1 GCA_023300255.1 Saprospiraceae bacterium
GCCCTCGCAGGGAACCCTCCCCAACCCTCCCTTAAAAAGGGAGGGGGTCGTCTACGATTGAAGATCTCCCTTCGCAGACGACTCCCCCTCTTTTTAAGACGAGCGATGGCTTTTGCCCAGAGGTAGAAAGAGACTAAGCCTCGGGGGGAGTTCCTGATTTTTTACTAGAAAGCAACGAAATTTCGTTTAAAAGTATTTATGTCTTTTTTTTAATAAATGAACAACGTTAGACGGGTAGCCAATTTTGAGGCTACCCGTCTAACATTGTTCCTTACAATTAAAAAGTTACGGAGCTATTGTATGGGCAATCCCTTGTGGTTGCCCTTGCTAAGTAGGGCAACCACAAGGGATTGCCCATACTGCAAACTAAACTCAAGGAACAATGTTAGACGGGTAGCCAATTTTGATTTACATTTTAATTGTTTACTAAGTAAGTATTTGGACAAAATTAACCGTAATATTTTAACCACATAGGTACATAGATCACATAGAGCATAACATCTATGTGGCCTATGTACCTATGTGGTTAAAAAAATCCTATTGTGTTCCTTATTTTTGTCCGACTATTTACTACTCCACAATACTATTGAGCAGGAGCCACCTTAACCTTAGAAAAAATCTGATTAAAATAAGCTTTTCCTTGGTCGGAGATATTATTAACGAACGCTTTCTTTCCATTTTTAAAGAATACGAAATGATCACATTCTTTATCCATATGCATGTCTGCCTCAATCAAAATCTCTCCATCTTTTTGAAAAATTATTCGGCCCATTGTAGGGCAAGTGAAATTCGGATTTGGCTGTGACTTATCAACAAATGAAACGACTCTTTGCACGTTATTCTTAGTATTAACACTCATACTGAAATCCATATTGTAAAAAATCAAATCAATATAATCTGCTTGATCGTATAAAATTTGCATTTCTTCTAAGGTAATACTTGGTAATCCAGCCTGTATAGCAGTAGCACTTGATTTTGATGACTCTTCTGAGGAAGCAGGAGTTCCTTTTTTTGCTGTATCTCCACAACTCGATAATACCAAGAAGAAACAGCTCCATAAAATAATTCTCATATAATCTAACTTTAGTGATGTTTAATAGAATAGAGAGTAGAGAGTAGAGAAGAGAGATGTATTTCGTTTAAGCAATGAAATTTATTTTATTTTAAACGAAATACGTCTCTACTCTCGCTTCTAAAACCAGTATGGTTTTTACAGGTAAAAATATTAGAAAGAAACTAAAAAACATAATTCCCCCCAAAGCTCAGAAAATAGCTCAACAAGGAATTGGTATTCGGATTAGCAGGTGTATTTTTGAAAAGTAAATTAATAGATCGATTATATCTGGCAAAAAAACCAACGTGCTCGTTCGTAAAAAAAGTAACACCAACCAACCAGCTAAAATCATTTTCTCTGAAAAATGGTCCTGCCTCCTCCAATGGAGAATTATCAAAACGGGTATTAAATAAACGGCCATAAGAAAATCCCCCATGAAAGTGCATTTTATAATAGTCTTCTTTTTTATCCAACCAATCTTTATAATTAAAGATAATGGGCACCTCAATGTAATCTAGATGGATTTTTTGTTGTTGTATACCTGAATTAGGGCGTAACTCTGTCTGACTACCTCTCTGACTCAATAATATTTCTATAATAAAATCAGATTTATCCGTTAAAGTAGTATTTACTTTCAAGCCAATATTAAGCCCTAATTTATTAAATTTGGCAGAATTATCGCCATTTATTTGAGCGGCAGTTGCCCCTAATACCAAGCCCGCCTTAAAACGCTGCTGTGCATGTAGTGTCAGAAATAAGGCACAACAGAGATGAATTAATAAAAAACGCTTCATATTGTTTTAAAAATTTATTTTTGTCTTTCTACTAGCCTTAAATTAAGCTAACTTTGGGCTATTATTTGTAGGTATACTATTATTTTAAATACGAAAAATATACGATTTCTTTCGTATTTCATTATTAATATACCATTAAAGAAGTTGTCCTTTTTTATTTATTGGCCAACTTCTATAGCGTAAATTTGTAAAAACCAGATTAAATTGTTTAAAAACGTATTCTATCATCAGTTGTAAGTGCCTGTCCGGCTGGCCAGACGGGCTTGATTTCTAGAGCAAAGCTTCTTTTTCTTTCATAGCCATAGCTAGGGGAATAAAAAGAAGGAAATAGCTATAAATCAACGACTTGCAAACGATTGTAGAATATATTCTTAAACAATTTCGGTATCTAAGATTAGAAAATCTCATATGGCACACAACAAATATATCTGTATACATGGTCATTTCTACCAACCTCCAAGAGAAAATGCTTGGCTAGAAACTATTGAAAAACAAGATTCTGCCTCTCCTTTTCATGACTGGAATGCACGCATTAATTTTGAATGCTATGCCCCCAATACGGCAGCTCGTATTATTGAAAAGGAGGACAATATTATCAAAATAAATAATAACTACGCTCAAATTAGTTTCAATTTTGGGCCAACCCTTCTTTCTTGGCTAAAGAAAGAAGATAAAGATACGCACCAAGCCATCCTCGATGCGGACAAAATAAGTGCTCAACAATTCAGTGGACACGGCTCTGCAGTAGCTCAAGTGTATAATCACATCATTATGCCATTGGCTAATGAACGAGATAAAGACACACAAATTATATGGGGAATTAAAGAATTCCAAAGTCATTTTAATAGACTTCCTAAAGGGATGTGGTTAGCAGAAACTGCCGCAGATACTGCTACCTTAGAAGCATTGGTTAGGCACGGGATAGAATATACGATACTTGCCCCTAGACAAGCTAAGTCATTTAAAAGAATAACAGATAATGACTGGACTTCTTTGAGCGATAGTGGTATTGATCCAAGAAGGCCTTACAGATGTTTTTTACCGTCTGGAAAACATATAGATCTATTCTTCTATGATGGTAATGTAGCCCAAGATGTCGCATTTAGAGGCTTATTAAATAATGGTAGTCTCTTTTCTGAACGACTTTCTGGTATTTTTGATGAAGATGATCGACCACAGTTAGTACATATTGCCACAGATGGAGAAAGTTATGGCCATCACCATAAATATGGCGAGATGGCATTGGCGGTTTGCTTAAACAAGATTAAAGAAGAAGACAAAGCTACCCTAACTAATTATGGCGAATATTTAGAAAAATTTCCGCCAGAATATGAAGTCAAAATTCACGAAAATAGTTCTTGGAGTTGTGTACATGGCGTAGAACGCTGGCGTTCTAATTGCGGTTGTAATACAGGTGGTAATTCAGGCTGGAATCAACATTGGAGAAAGCCATTACGGGAGTTACTAGATTGGTTAAGAGATGCCTTAATTCCTATTTATGAAAAAGAAATAAGTCAATTCTTAATTGATCCTTGGGAAGCACGCAATAATTATATTGATGTAATCTTGGATAGAGATTCAGAACATGTGCATTATTTCATTCAAGAAAATGCAAAGCATCGTCTAAGTGAGGTCGAAATATCGACCGTTTTACGCTTAATGGAAATGCAGCGTAATGCACAATTAATGTATACAAGTTGTGCATGGTTCTTTGATGAAATTTCTGGTATCGAAACAAATCAAGTATTACAATATGCATTACGAGCGATCAATTATGCCAAACAAGTTGCAGGTATTGATTTACATCCTGAATTTTTAGATCGATTAAAAAAATCACCTAGTAATGTTTATGAAAATGGCGCTGTTAGCTATGAAAAGGAGATATTACCTACTCAATTGACATTAGAAAGAGTTGGTATGCACTATGCAATCGCCTCTTTATTTGAAGATAATCCAGATGATCTAGCCTTGTTTAATTACGAAGCAGCCATTATCTCTTTTGATAAAAACATAGCTGGCAACTATCGTTTCATAACTGGCCAGGCCATTGTACAGTCAAAAATCACCCTATCAAAAAAACCGTTTAGCTTTGCGGTACTCTATCTAGGTCAACAAAATATCATAGGGAATATCTCTACAGATTTAACAGAAACAGAATTCTTAAAAGCACAGGAAGCACTAAAAAAAGAGTTTCTAACAACAGATTTAGGGCGTGTAATAGGATCTATGCAGTCTTACTTCAAATCTGATAAATTCTCTATTTGGCATTTATTTAGAGATGAAAAACGAAAAATTTTAGAGCAGGTTACTCAAAAGAGTTTAGAGCAAGTGGAGCATGGATTTAGAGAAATCTATGATGACAATTACCAGTTGATGACTGGAATGCTGAAAAGTCAAATACCAATTCCTAATGCTTATAAAAGTGCCATTCAACATATTGTCAATACCGATTTACATCGTTTCTTTGAGCAGCATATTTTAAAAATAGAAGACCTTAAACGTTTATGCTCAGAAATTGACACTTGGGATTTGACAATAACAGATCCACAATCCCTTAAATTCGCAGCAGGGGAAAGAATCTTTTATGAAATACGAAAGATAAATCATATGGTCTTACCTACCGATCAAATACAAATATTGGTAGATATAATAAAAGTATTCAATGACTTAGATTTAGAATTGGGTATTTGGAAGAGCCAAAATCATTATTTTTCTTTACTGGAAGATTTCTTATCGGGTAAACGTAGTTTCCCTAATAATGAATGGAAAGACACTTTCCTAAAACTAGGTCGATTACTAAAAGTAGAAACATCTGCTTTAAGTACTGTGGCTATTGTAAATGAATTGAGTGTATAACAATCTTGGGGCAGCCAATTTATTCATCCGATCACTTCCAGTGATCAGATGAAACGTACAGCTTGATCCGACCACTGAAACAGACTGACCATTAGTAACTATGAATCATACGTAGCCGCCAAATTTATTTGGCAGGCTCTATATAATTGATTATTAGCATTCTGAGACTGAACCTACCAAATAAATTTGGTGGTTACGAAAAATGCATTAACGGTCAACTTGTGAAAGTGATCGGACCAATTAGATTGAAATTGCCTAACTTTGTTTTACACTCAAATGAATTAAGGTAGTAACCTTGTTCATGGGCAAGAAAATTTTAAGAAAAAGAATTTGCATCATATATAGTCTTAAGAATGAAATTTGAGCAAAGCACATTATTACAAGACACAGAATCTTATGTAAAAGATTTCTATGAAAAACGTATTTCTAACAAATATGCTTTTCACAATCTGCAGCATACTAAGAATGTAGTCAATGCCGTCAAAGAAATCTCTGCGCAGTATGGTGATATTACGCAAGAGGAACAAGTAATGCTACAGTTGGCTGCCTGGTTTCATGATATGGGTTATGATAAAGGTCCAAAAGATCATGAAAATAGAAGTGTAGAATATGCTACTAATTTTCTAAAAAAATACGAGGTACCAATCACAGATATTGAAGTAATTACTGGTTGTATTATGGCCACTAAATTTCCCCAATCTCCTAAAAACTACTTGCAAGAAATCCTCGCAGATGCCGATCTAAGTCATCTTGGGAAAGAAGTTTATTGGGATCGATGTGGCAAAGTGCGACAGGAAATGGCCTTAGTGAGTGATGTCATTATGGATGAACAGGAATGGTTGGACTTTGAGATCGGTTTCTTAAAAAAACATTCCTTTCATTCGGAAGCTGCACGAAAATTATATAAAAAAGGTAAGGTCAAACATGTCAAACAATTAGTCAAGCAAAAAGCACGCTTAAATCCAAAAAGTCTGCAGCCTGAAGAAGTCGCTATCTTAGCTAAAAAGAAAGTAAAGAAAAAGAAAATAAAGAAAAAAGATCTTAAAACGCACAAGAACAAGATTAAACAACTAAGACTAGGAAGAGGAGTAGAAACCATGTTTAGAACCACTTATCGAACGCATGTAAACCTGAGTTCTATTGCAGATAATAAGGCAAACATCATGTTGAGTATTAACGCAATCATTGTTTCCATTACTGTTTCTTCTTTAGTACCTCGGTTTGATACAAATCCTAAATTGATTATTCCTACTTTTATTCTTTTATTAGTTTGTCTTGCCGCTATTGTATTTGCCACTTTGTCTACCATGCCTAAGATTACAGAGGGAAAAGTAACTCGAAAGGATATAGAACAGAAAAGATCTAATCTCTTATTTTTTGGTAATTTCTATAATATGAAAATAGATGATTTTCATTGGGGGATCACGGAAATGATAAAAGATGATGATTTCGTATACAGCTCTATGACTAGAGATTTGTATTATCTAGGAATTGTGTTAGCTAAAAAATATAGATACTTGAGAATTTGCTATCGCATATTTATGTATGGGTTAATTCTTGCGGTGCTATCTTTTGCCGTTTCTTTTGCGATCTTGTAACAGTTTACTATTTAGATATTTTTTTACCATATAGTTTTTTTTTACCACATAGGTACATAGGTCACATAGTAATACAAATCTATGTGACCTATGTAG
>JALZWC010000855.1 GCA_023300255.1 Saprospiraceae bacterium
ACAAGATTTAAGAATTAGCAGAATTTAGGGAGATTGCTACACACTTAATTCTGTAAATTCTCAAATTCAGTAAATCCTGATTCAGACAATAATAGTCAAAGTGAAATAGGTCATTTCCTCTTTATGAAACAGAAAAGTCCAAGAACCAATCAGTTGTTTTAATTCCCGTATCGCTTGTTCAGATAATTCAGTGTCCACTAACTCTATTTTAGCGATATAGCCTCGAGTATCTATTGCCAAATTAAGTTTCAAACCAGTAACTATATCCGTATCAAAAGCTTCAATTAATTGCATTATCTTTTTTTGTAATTCCATTTCCAAGAACTTCGTATCTAAAGGAGACAAATCATGATTGATTACTTCATATTGAATCTCTCCAATTTCTTTAGTGCCAGCATTACTAATTTTTAACGCTGCACCAAGTCCTGACTGGTAATGGTTGGCGAGGGTATTTACCGTATTGATTGCATTGTTATTAACTCCTTCGGGTAACGGTAAAATCTGTTTCACTTTTTCAGTAACACTATTGGCAGCGAGTGCTTTTATTTGATCAACCGCCACGAAAGAGGTATAATTGGTTAATAGATTATACTTCAATCCTAAATGAGTTATTACTGCAACTCTTTTGTCCTCTACGCTTAATTTGTTGTAATCATCTAACAAACGGATCTTATTTCTAGCCCATAGATATTGAACAGATTTATTTTCTGCGCTGGGCTTTGTATTCTCTACCTCGTATATAGCGGTATAGTCTTCTATGCCACTTACTCCTGTCAATTGAATCTTCCCAGTTGGTTTGCCTCTATATTTTCCAGTAACAACTACGGGTCTTTCTGCTAAAACATCTGAAATAGCAGAAGGCTCTAAATCATAGACATCAAAATCACCCCAATCAATGTTAATATTGGTCAATACTGGTGCCGCTATAAATTGTCTGAACTTGTCGGCTTTGATAAACGCTTCTTCTTTATTCAATACAAACAAAGGCTCGGAGTTTCCGACATGTGCTATGCCTTCGATTAAAGATCTATTGATAGAACTACCAATGCCAAAGGAATAGAAATTGAATTCGTTATTATTCTTTTGTATCAAATCATATACATCCTTTTCAACAGAAATAAAGCCATCTGTTATAACGACTACCGATCTGGATAGGCCACCTTCGCATTTAGGTAAATTCGTCACTTTTCGCAGAGCATCCATCAAATAGGTTCCGCCACTGCCACTTCTATCACTCAACATATTAATAGCTGCTTCTACTTCCTTAGGATGGGCATACACGGATTCGGTTGCATACATATTAGCGTTACTTGCAAATAGCACTAGGTTGAACATATCATTGTAGTTGAGATTGCCCATTAAATTACGCATCAATTTTTTGGTAACGTCTAGCGGGAAACCATTCATAGAACCAGAAACATCGACTACGAAAATATATTCTCTTTGAGGAATATCTGATTTAACCACCTTTTTAGGAGGCTGCACTGTCCACATAAAGTGATTTTCTTCGGCACCTTCGTATAATAATAATCCAGAACTAATTTTCTTTCCAGCTAACTGGTAGCGTAATACAAAATCTCTATTGCCGCCCTTATGCTCTGTGGGATCTAATAGGACATTGGCACCTTGTAAGCCATTATAAGTAATAATCGTGTTGTGAGTATTGCAAGCGATGTTTTGTATAGGCATACCTGCTTGTACATTAAGAGCAATATTGAAATCATAATAGGGTAGTTCTCTTTCCTTGGTATAGCCTACGGTTCTCATTTGACCTTGGCTGATTGGTTCTTTATGGTACCTTGGACCAACCACAGTAGGATACACAAATTCATAAACGCCTTCCTCTGGAACGATAGATTCGGTATATTTTAGACTAATGGTTATTTTATCACTAGGTAAAATATTAGCGACGTTCATACTAAAAATATTCGGGCGATCTTGTTCTAATAAAGAAGCTCTTTTCCCTTCCTGTTTAGCTTGTTCATAAGTTGCTTTAGCTTTTCCTTTTTCTTGTACTTTTGCTTTAATAATCCGATCACCAATTTTCATTTCCATACCATAGACTGCGGCTTTGGTAGAGGCGGGGAAGACATAGATAGCTTCTATTGCTTCGCTTCCTGTATTTTCATACACTTGATCAATCTGTACATCTGCGATAACACCAGCAATATTTACGGTGACAGTATTAGATTTTAAAGGCATTTGCTCTGTCGTACTGCTTTTGCTAATAATTTTAAAATAAGGAGAAAATGTTTTATCTGCTTCTTGAGCAGTAGTTGTATTAATTATTAAACAGCTTCCTAAAAAACTTAAAATTAGACTTAAAAATAACTTGTTCATAATTGCATTTTTTTTAATGAATGAATATTCAAGAACAGAGAATAGAGAAGCGAGCGCAGAGATGGATTTAGTTTTCAATTAATGAATATTCGTTCATTTTAGACAGATGTCATCTCTGTTCTCTGTTCTTAATAAATGTGCAAGGAACAATTCTCAAGATCTGAATACTTAGATTTAACGGATTGCACATTCTTTCTTACAATTTGATAATTGCTTTGAATACAAGTGCAATTTAAGCGCAGATGGGGCTTGATTGCTCGACACTCTACTGGGCGTATAGATTGAGCTAGTATTCGTTAAGTTTAGGCTATTATTCGTTATTTTGATCCGGTACCTTTATTATACACGCCTCTGATGAGTGTATTCCTAAGATATTCATAGGGTATTTAGTAGAAGCAGATTGGGGATTAAGTATACTATACTATCAATTTATATGAGTGTAAAATAAAGTAGGGGCAATTTTCATCCAATTGGTCGGATCACTTCCACAGGCTGACCGCTAATAGCTTTGAATCATACGTAGCCGCCAAATTTATTTGGCAGGCTCTATATAATTCTTTGATTA
>JALZWC010000856.1 GCA_023300255.1 Saprospiraceae bacterium
GAGATCCATGCGTTCTTGGGATTTTGTAGCCATCTCTTTAAATCCTTCAAATCTCGTAATCGCAATAACCTCTTATTTTTTTCTGCGAACCAATGTGCATCAGGAGAAAAATGAGTATTTGTAACGAGCATACCCATATGAAATATAGATTGATTACCTAATATCGTTCCTTCTAAATCTCGGACATCAGATTGTCCTGTGGCTTTCGCAAGCCTGTGGTGTTTTACTTGTACGCCTAATAAAAAAGGAAAAGAGGATTGTTTTGGAGTTGCAATAATATCAATCCCCCCATCCTTACTTCTTACATCACCTGCCAATTGAACTGTAAAATTCATTTTCTCTAGTCGTTCTGCAATCAAAAACTGAAAATTCTTAGGAGACATATTATATAAGCGTCTCGTATCGGTTAATAACCAATCCAGTTTTTCTGGAGTAAATTGTAAAAATTCTACGACATAAGGCTCTGTAGAACCCCATTTGTTTTTTGAAATAGACTCAATGTGGTCCAATAAAAATAGTTTCATTGGGGCAGCAGTAGCATAGTGAGGGTTCTTAACTTCAAAAAAAGTAGTTTTAGATAAGTCTGCCTCATTAAGTCGAAATTCACTTTTTGCGCGAGTCTTGGATATGTATTTATATTGTTCTTTTAAGCTTCCATTCATCCAACAATTTCGACAAATTGGTATATCAACGATTGGCTGTAAGCGAACGGTCTTCCTATTACAATTTTGACAAAGGAGTTTTGGTTTGGCACTCATATAATTCGTTTACTTATTTTAACGACTATATTGTTATGGGGTTACTAAGTCTTTCAGGGCAGGAGAAATTGAACAGAAGAAGGTTATGCAATTATTTGAATAGCAAGAAGTTAAAAGGAAGGCGTTGTTTTATATTAAAAGCAATAAATAGCTAAATAATAAAACTAGTGATTCATACTGGACTCGAACCAGTGACCCCTGCCCTGTCAAGGCAGTGCTCTAAACCAACTGAGCTAATGAATCTTTATACAGCAAGAGACTAACTCCCACAATTATCCACCAAAAGTAACAGGTATCTATTAAACAGACAACTAGTTTTGAATATTTTTCTTTACATTGAAGTTATTTAAACCGAAGCCTCCTGCAAAGACAAAATAACAAATGACATGCAATTAAGAATTCATCCATTAAAACTAGAGTTAAAACGCCCATTTACGATAGCGCATGGCACCTTTCATTATAGGGAAGCGGTCGTAGTGGAGCTAATTGCTGGAGATTTGTCAGGTTTTGGAGAGGCTACTGCGATTTCTTATTACGGAAAAGACCTCAACTATTTTATAGAAGTATTAGAAAAGTATCGGGTGCAGATAGAAGCTCGTTATTTTACTAACCCAACCACCTATTATCACTACTTATATCCTTATCTGAAAGACCATCCTTTTCTATTATGTGCCTTAGATGTAGCCGCTCATGATTTATGGGCGCAGCGATTAGGGGTGCCGCTATATGAGGCATTAGGCTTGTCTATTGACCATCTGATTCCATCCAATTTTACGATTGGTATAGGTACTATTGAGGAAATGCTGGAACAAATGGCCTCTTTGAATTTTCCTATTTATAAAATCAAATTAGGTACGAAAGAAGATATCAACATCATAAAGGCATTAAGAGCAAAGAGTGATGCGATATTCCGAATAGATGCGAATGGCGCTTGGTCAGCCGAAGAAACGATTGCGAATGCAAAAGTACTAAAAGAATTACGCGTAGAGTTTATTGAGCAGCCTTTGCCACAAGAAGATTGGGCAGGCATGAAGGAAGTGTACGAACAGAGCGTACTACCCATTATTGCAGATGAAAGCTGTCAGACGCCAGAAGATATAAAGCGCTGCCACAATCACTTTCATGGGGTTAATATTAAGTTGATGAAATGTGGAGGAATTACGCCTGCATTGGAAATGATTAAAGAAGCAAAGGCATTAGGGATGAAGGTGATGGTTGGGTGTATGACGGAGTCTAGTATTGGCATCTCTGCTATTGCGCATTTAGTTCCGCTATTGGATTATGTGGATATGGATGGGGCTTTGTTGTTAAAAGATGACCCTGCGGATGGTGTTTGGCTGGAAGATGGGGAATTGTTTTTTGTGGACGAAGATGGGACTGGGGCGATTTTGAAGGATATGGCTTAATGCTTCAATAAGACAGAGGAATAAGATTTATTATATTTTATCTATACATTCAGGTTAAACGCTGAATGTTAGAATTAACGCTATAGTGTATACTTATGAGAACAACTTACTACAAACGGTTCCTGCCGCATATTCAACCTATTGGAGCCACCTTTTTTATTACCACTCGGCTAGCAGGTACATTGCCCAAATCTGTTTTAGCTAAATTAAAGAAGTGAAGAGAATTAAATAAATTGCTCCAGAAAGCGCAGTTATTTTTTCGACTAAGAAATTAAAAAAAATAGTACATACCCTTTGGTACGGACTCTTTTTTTTAGTTTCTTAGACGGACAAAGAACAAGCTTAATGAGGTAAGTTATTTTGTTCTCTTCACTTAGGAATGAGGAGATAATAAATGTTACAAGTTGGGTTAGTCATTTTTCTGTCTTAGGAAGCCAAAAAAACTAGTGCATA
>JALZWC010000857.1 GCA_023300255.1 Saprospiraceae bacterium
CTTGCTGTAGCTAAGATTCCTTGTCGTTTAGGCTCTAAGAGGACTTGCACCTCTCTAGTCTTATGTCATACTCGGCGCACCAGACAGGGACGAGGCTACGCCCCTAACTAGCGCGTAAAAGATATGGGTAATCCTTAGACCTCTAAAGATGTCCGACACGTAGTTCTCCTACGAATTATAAAAATAGCTTTTTCGTTTACTCTAATACTATTTGATATAAAAACACGTTATACTTCCATCAGATCTCACCTATAAATACCCAATGCAAAGGCGCTTTTATTTACTCCTCCTTTTTTTCCCTTTCTTTCCAATATTCCTTCACTGTCAAAGCGTTCCTACTCAAGATACGACCAATAAAAAAGAAGTAATTATTCAATTTTCTGACTTAATGGAATTCATTCAAGAGGAAGATCGATCCATTAGGAAATTATCAGGACATGTAGCTTTGAGACAAGATAGTGTATTGATGTATTGTGATACAGCATTGCTGGAAGGCAATAAAGTCATTGCATTTGGAAATGTCGTAATCCAACAAGGCGATTCTATAACGGTCTTTTCTGATTCTTTAGAATACATTGGAGATAAAAGAGTTGCCGATCTATTTGGAGAAGTAGTACTCCAAGATGGGGATAAAAAATTGTTCACTTCTTACCTTAATTATGATTTAAGTTCTAAGACAGGAAGATATACACAGGGAGGCTTAGTCACTCAAGGAACAACACAACTTACGAGTCAAAAGGGGGTTTATTATGTCAATTCCAAAGAATTATTCTTTAAAGACAGTGTCATTCTCATCAATGAAAAAATGACTTTACGCGCAGATACCTTAGCGTTTGATTCAGAATCTCAAATAGCTACCTTTTTAGGACCTACGTTAATACATCAAGATAGCGCAACCATTTACTGTGAGGCAGGATTTTATGATATGGCTACTTCTTTGGCAGAATTTGAGCAAAATGCACAATATCAAAAAGATCAACAACGAGCGACTGCTGATTTAATCACTTACGATGGTAGTATTAAAGAAATCAAACTAACAGGAAATGCTTCGTTTATAGATGGAGATAAAGTAGCAAAAGCAGAGATCATCCGATATGAAGAAGATACCAACCTCACCTATTTAGAAGGTAATGCCTCCTTTAAAGATCCACAACAAGCAATAAACGGAACAACCATTCAATATGATGCAGACAAAGGATCTTTCAAATCAGAGGGGCGATCTGTATTAATAGATAGTACACAAGTGTTAATAGCGGATCAATTTGATTTCGATAGTGAGCAAGGTTTAGGAATTGCTAAAGGTGCTGTAGAATGGCAAGATACTATTGAAAACTTGAGGATTCAATGTGAAGAATTAGCTTATGACAAATCTAAAAATTATATAAAAGCTAGTGGTGCACGGCCTTTACTGTCTATATTAGTTGGTAAAGACACCTTATTTCTAGCATCTGATACTCTAATTTCTAGTGAAACACCCGATAGTTTGGCCAAGAAAATTCTAGAAGCCTATACGGATGTGCGTATTTATAAAACGAACCTACAAGCAAGCTGTGATTCTTTAAGTTATAGTGCATCTGATTCTCTGTTTAAATTATATAGAGATCCTATCATATGGTCAGATACTTCTCAATTTAAAGCGGATTCCATATATATGCAATTGGCGAATAATCAAATAGACAAGATTATTTTATATCAAAACGGGCTTATTATTAATACCCCAGATTTGCAATATTTTAATCAAATCAAAGGGACAGAGATTACTGCCTTTTTCAATTATGGTAATTTGAATAGAATGGAAGTGAATGGAAATGCAGAATCTATTTACTTCGCAAGGGACGAACAAGATGCTTATTTAGGAATGAATCAGACTACCTGTAGTGAGATGTTGATTTTATTTGGATCTAACGAGGTGGATGAAATCAAGTTCTTTAGCCAACCCAATGCAACTATGACTCCAATGATAAAACTTCAAGGAAGCCCG
The DNA here is from genome assembly GCA_023300255.1 of Saprospiraceae bacterium. Classification (GTDB taxonomy): domain Bacteria; phylum Bacteroidota; class Bacteroidia; order Chitinophagales; family Saprospiraceae; genus JAFMDF01. Next base: position 1,982 of record JALZWC010000857.1, read on the forward strand.
CCAACACTTGATGGCTTTAGTTGGGATTTTGATAGAAGACCTCAATCCATCATCGAACTAAGAGAGATAAAGAAGAATACGAAGGCACGGAGGTACTAAGTAATATTTCTTAGTAACATTGTGGCTGCCTGACGACTGGGCAAGTTCTTAATAAAAATCGTTGATTAAATTTCGTGCTTTTTTAGTCGACCTCGTTGACTAAACTTTAGCTATAATCGTTCTATTCCCTTTGACTTTTTGATTCAAAGAAACCTCTATTTTTGAATCTAAAGGCAAAAACAAATCTACCCTAGAACCAAACTTGATAAATCCCATTTCTTCCCCTTGTTCCACCTCCTCTCCAACAGAGACATAATTTACAATTCTTTTAGCTACTGCACCAGCAATTTGCCGTAATAATATTTCTACTTGTCCATTATCTATAACGGTCGTCGTTCGTTCATTTTCAGTAGATGATTTTGGATGCCAAGCAACTAAATATTTACCAGGGTGATATTTAAAATAATTGACCGTACCACTAATTGGATTGCGATTGACATGCACATTCGTAGGGGACATGAAAATAGAAATTTGAATTCGTCTATCTTCAAAGTATTCCGACTCATTAACTTCTTCAATAGCTACGATCTTTCCATCAGCAGGAGCATAAATCAAATTATCATCGGGAATAATTATTGCTCTTTTAGGAGAACGAAAGAACTGCAATACTAAAAGAAAAAAAAGTATAGAAAGTATAGTAATCCCAAATAGTACCGACGGAAGAAGCCAACATACCAAAGAGTTAATGGCTGCTAATGCAAAAGCTAAAAATATAAGGATTTTATGCCCTTCTTTATGAATCTTCATATTATTAAAAGTAGTGTTTTACTGTTTCCTCTCTCAAAATACGTTATTTATGCTAGTCGATCTGCATATAAATAGGTATATTTTTTTAAATAAATACTTAACAAAGAGCAAACATAAGGGATCTGAAATTAAATAAGGTACCAATTAAGCTGCATTATTTTTTCACCTAAAGAAACTTCAAAATTAAGGTATAGCAGGGCTATGGACT
>JALZWC010000858.1 GCA_023300255.1 Saprospiraceae bacterium
TTTCGTTTAAAAAGGGACGAAATTTCGTTGTCTTCTAATCGAAATACATCTCTACTCTCGATTCTCTACTCTCTTTTCTAAAAATGTCCAGTAGTGTATAAAATAGATCATTATGATTTTTTAAACATTGGTAGTCAACGTCTTACGACTTCATACTTACTACTTTATACTTATTACTTCACTTAGGACATAAAAACGAGCTATAAATATATTTATTGTTACTCTATTCATCTTGCAATGTCGCATGGTTTACAAGGCTATATTTACTAGAAACGGGTCTAGCGTGTTATAGCTTGATGTTCAGCGGTATACAAGTCATTAATAGAAACGGTTGAAAATACTTATAGGTACAAAAAACAGTCGTTTTTCCTTCTTTCACTGTTAATTGATGTCTAGAGTGGGTAAGTAATGGTTTGGCTAATTGTTTTACCTTTTTTGCAGGTGCAAAAATAGGTTTTTTCCATCTTTGTTGAGTAGGTATTTTTAGTAAATTAGGAAGGTTTGTCTAGTAGTTGGCAGGCGAGGGCTTTGAATAGTTTTTAAATAACCACATAGATACATAGTTCACATATAAAAAACTATGTGAACTATGTACCTATGTGGTTAAATAAACCTAATATAGTATATTTAGTACTTCTGAATTTACTCAAAGACCAGATTTCCAAAGCGGTATTTTCGGCCACGCTCTCCATAGATCAACAGTTCATTCCGACCTATCTGTGTGCATACCTTAGGGCGGAGCGTAATGGAGGCATCCGTCTGACTCATTAAAGGATTAATAACAACCGTCCCGTTTTTGCTGATTTCGGCCAAAGTAATGACGGCATTTATGCCTTTAAAGCTATATTGCTTCCCTTTTTTACTGGGATCGAAGTTTTTATAATTATCATTATACACAAAGTAGAATTTATCTTTTACAATAGACATCGCATAAGAAGAGAAGTAGCCTCCGTCATCTGTAGTGATTTGTTGTTTGGGTATTCTTGCTGTCCATTCGATTTCTCCATTAGGCTGGATATTCACAACGATTACATCATTATAGTGATATTCATATTCGTCACTATAACCATTTCTGTTATACCGATTGTACCCTCCACCGCCAAATCCTACAAAACCACCGCCAAAACCACCCCCAAAACCACCATAGTTATTATTATATTGACGTTCCACGTAGTATTGCTCCGCTATTAGTACCGCTCCACCATCACTACGGAGAATAAGGTCGTCGAGTGCATACTGATATAGTTCTGCTACCTTTCCTTTTTGCGCAGATTTTTTGGCTTTATTGCTTTGTTTTTCGGATAAAAACTCGGTTAAAAAGTCAAAATCAAAGGCTTTTAGATTTTTATTTTGAATCTCTTTTGTGGTCGGATTTAATCTAAAAAAGTAAGTGCCTTTGATACTATAGGTACCTAGTTCTGAATAGAAACCAGAGAAGACTAGATCTCCGTTTTTAGCTACTCTAAAAGTTAGGTCAGTAATGAATTTTTCCTTCAGATTGACTTTGTATTCTTCCACGGCTTCCCCTTTTTCTCTATAGGCCAATACTACATATTGATAGGTAGGATTTCCGCCTCTTCTGAAACGTGTTTTATCTTGGTACACTACGCCTAGCATGTAGACATTCCCATTATTGTCAACTTGGTATTCTTCAATAGAAAATTTATCGTCATTGAAGGGCAATCGCACTTTCTTTTCCCAGAGTGCATTTAATTGATTATCAAATACTTGTAAGTAAAAACGCTCTGGTTCTTTTTTCTGTTTTGGTAAAACAGAGTAGATTAACACCTTAGAATCGTCTTTAGATAAGTGATGTCTAAATCCACCTTCTTTATAGGCATTTTTTGTTTCTACTTCTGCTAATTTTATTATTTTTTGACTAGGACGCAAAGAACTTAAATTTACACTTTGCGCAAATAAATAATTCTTCTTTTTAACCTGATTATTAAAAGAAGTTAGTAGATACATATTACCTTCTACTACAATAAGATCTTCAAAATCCCTTGTTTTCTTTTTGAATTTCAGATCGAGTTCTACTGATTTTTTCAACTTCATTTGTTGTTTGTCATAGTACTCTAGGTAGATCTTTGGATTATCTTTTTTTGCGACTAAATTTTGTATCCGTAGAGCATAAAAACCGGCATCATCATAATGGACAATTTTTGATAAGAAACTTCTATTGGGCTCATTATAGTCTGCACTCCAATCAATATTAGTATTGCTTGATGGTGCTTGCTTTTGTGCGAAACTAGGCAAAGTACTAGTTGCTAAGAGTAAAAAGAAACTAAGAATTTGAATGAATGCTTTCATGAAGCTATTTTTATTGAGTAGACTTATTATTTAGGAACAAGCCTATTAGGAATGTAATTAAAATTAAAATGCAAATTAAAATTAAAAACTAGCTGCTAATCAGTCGTTCATAATTTTAAAATTGTAAATTTATTTTTGAACCATTCCTTAGTTGTTTTAACTAATTCTACAATAAAGTAACGCTTTTATAGCAAGATGTACTTAAAGGAAAGTTTTAAATAATTCTTAAAGTTGTGGTGGGTGTCTTATAATTCGTGATTTTTAGATATACTCTAGACTAGATTTCGAAGAGGTTTCCGTGCCTACTTGGCAATACGACAAGTAGAATTAGGTTTATTTTGATATGCCTATGCAGTTTACCCAAGCGCAAGCGCAATTATACCAACGACAAAACAATAGTAAGCAAACCAACTTAATTGACTCTTTTTGACCAATTGGATCATCCAGAGGCAGGCTCCTAATCCAGTAAAGAAGGCAGCCATAAAACCAGCTACCAGCGGTACTGCAAGATCTTCAGATAATACAAATTTACCATCCAAAACATCTTTAGCGATTTTTCCTAAAATAAGAGGAACTACCATTAGAAAAGAAAATCTAGCTGCTTTTTCGCGGTCAATACCTAGTAGGACAGAGGTGGCAATAGTGGAACCAGATCTAGAAATACCTGGTAGAATAGCTATAGCTTGTGCTAAACCAATAATGATCGCATTGCCAAAACTAACATCTTTCTTGGTGTTTTTGGCTCGATCCGCCATAAAGAGTAATGCACCAGTAAGTAGTAACATACCACCGACTAATTTTAATTGCCCTTCAAATAAGGCTTCTAAGGCATCGTCAAAAAAGAAACCTATAAAGGCAGCAGGAATCATGGACAATACAATCTTCATAGAAAATTGCCACTCTTCATTCCACTTCGGCTGTAGTAGGCCTCTCAAAATTTTATCAATATCGCTGCTGAATACCCATACGGTACTCAAAGCAGTTGCAGCGTGCAGGACCACACTTAGTAGTTGCTCATTTTCTTTTAAACTGTCCATACCTAATAAGGCCTGTCCAATCTCTATATGTCCACTACTACTTACGGGTAAGAATTCGGTAAGTCCTTGTATGATGCCAAGAATGATGGCTTCTAGTATTCCCATTGCTTGTTGCTATGATGATTATTAGACTTTGGACTAATCCTTTCAATCGGACCACGCTAGTGATCCGATTGTGGGGGCTGCGAGAATTTTCTCATCGGATCAC
>JALZWC010000859.1 GCA_023300255.1 Saprospiraceae bacterium
GCGTACGTCCGGTGGTGTGAGGGGACGGAGATAAAGAGAAACACCTTTGCGGAATCCGCAGGTCTAAAAGTTTTTCTTTATTTCCTCCTACTCGATTAGAAACAATATTTGTAATTGTTACTAAGGAGCGTAGCTTCGTCCCTGTAATAAGCACATCAAATAGCGATCAGTTTAGCTCTTGATTAGCGTTCAATATAATTTCTGCCATATTTACGCAGGGTATTATTGATTAGAAACTAAGCTATAAATAGTCGGACAAATTTATTTGGATAATTTTAAGACTAAGATTTTTTTGTCAGTTTTCTTTTAAAAATCCTTGCATAGCTGGGCTACGGACGTATTTTTAAAAGGAAAATGACAGAAAAAGATAGGCTTAAAAAATGCTAATAAATCTGTCCGACTACTTAAGTAGTCGTTTAGACAAAATACCTTCTATTAAAATAGCTTCTTTTTCCGCTGCATCCCATCCGCTTTGCGGTTTGTCTAAAGACCAGATAGATTTGCAAACAGTGTTTGCTCAATTTTGTCCGACTATTTGAACTAAATATGTATCATACATGTTAATTTTATGTATTGAAAAATTCTATAATAATGGATATTAAAGACATTCAAAATAAAGTAGTTAAAGTTTCAGATATATACGCAAAAAAATGCAATATCAATCGAGATGATGATTGGTATATTCTAAAATTACAAGAAGAAATAGGAGAGCTAACTCAAATCTATTTATCAGAATCAAGTAGAGGTAGAAATGTAGGAGTGGTGCCAGAGCAGTTAAAGCAAGAATTTGCTAATGAATTGTCCGATGTTATAGGGCAAGTACTATTAATTGCTAATCACCATAACATTGATATAGAAGAAGCTCTAGAAAGAAAATGGTTTCGTTATTTAGTTTAAGACAAATACTAGTCTATACAATTTTATAAAGTATAAAGAAGTTCCTTACTTTTGAAGCTGACAATGATGTTGCTTAAAAATGAATTGATGAGATATTTTATCCTTATATTCTTTATCCTTTTCCTTTCTTATACAGAGACTTTCACGCAGAAGTATTCCAATGAATTCTTAGCAATCGGTATAGGCGCAAGAGCAAGAGCAATGGGTAATGCTACCGTTGCGAGTACCAATTCTGTGATGGCAGGCTACTGGAATCCAGCAGCATTGGCTAGTTTAGATAATACAGGGCTACAAGTAGGTGCGATGCATACGGAGCAATTTGCAGGAGTAGCTAAATTTGATTACTTAGGTGTTACTTTACCATTAAATGCACCGAATAGAAGAGTAGGGGCTTCCCTTATTCGATTTGGTATTGACGATATACCGAATACACTCAGTTTATTTGAAGAAGATGGAACGATCAATTATGATAATATTGTACCATTCTCTGCGGCTGACTATGCCTTGCTTTTGAGCTATGGACAGAAAATAACTACTAAAAAAGGGAATTTATTAATAGGTGGAAATGCAAAAATTATTTATCGTCAGATTGGCCCTTTCGCTACTTCTTGGGGCTTCGGTATAGATGCAGCAGCTTTGTATTATGGAAAAAAATGGCGATTTGGCTTAGTCGTTAGAGATGCCAGCAACACGTTTAATTCTTGGAGTTTTTCGTTATCTGATCAAGAGCGAGCTACTTTATCTTTGACAGGAAATGAATTACCTATTAATTCTATAGAAAAAACTAGTCCACAAATAACGCTAGGAATTGCTCACCCTTTTTCGATCAATGAAAACTGGGATGTATTAGCAGAATTGGATATAATTGGGACCACAGATGGGAAAAGAAATACTTTGGTCAGTGCTGATCCAGTTAGTGCGGACATTGCAGTAGGATTGGAGTTTGACTTTAAGGATCGCCTGTTTTTAAGAATGGGCGTCAATAATTTTCAAAGAGATAATAACTTTTTTTCAAAAGACTTTCTTACGGTTCAGCCTAATATAGGAGTGGGATTAAAATTAGGTCAATTTCAAGTAGACTATGCTTTTACGGATGTAGGGGAACAGCGAAATCAAACGTACTCACATGTTATTTCTTTACTCATGGATATAAGAGCACGATGAACAAGTGATTAGAAGTAGGATTTAAAAAAGCCAAGTATAGTTTGACTATACTTGGCTCTTTTAAAATAAAAAATAGTTAGGCAAAAAGTGAGAATAAATTAGTCGTTTTAAGCTAGTCATTTTTTACTTATCGTAAGCAATCGTCGCCCTTGCGCTGCGACCCCCCGAGAAGCGGGGCACTGCCCTGGGTACCCCCTCCCTCTCCGAAAGTGGTCGGGCTTATCCCGGTAAAAGTCGGCACGATTTCCTCCGGGGCAAACACTACAGGCAGCACATCGAAAGTAAACAGGAAAACATATATCGCGAACTATCAGAATAGAAGTCTCGCACATGGAACGGCCCGTCGGAGACATTTCGTAGCAAGGTGAGCGCTTTACCTGTTCACCTCTCCCTCGCAACGTTCGCGGTATTGTGTCCCAGTGGCGGTGTTGGTGTGGAACTCGCTAGCCAAACTCCAGTCAGGCCCTACTGTAGGAGGGTGGGAGGGCATTCCGCCGGCTGGCTGGGGGCACCACATTGTTCACGACACAAACACCGCCACGGTTCGTTTTGTTCGTAGTGTAGCTGTGTTTTTTCCTTCTAGCGAAAAGCCTCTCCAGATCGGGGGGCGTGCAGGGTGACGGTGTTCGACCAGACGAGGCGTTCTACGGATGCTACTTCTGAGCCACCACGGCGTCCTAACCGGGCGTCAGTTCAGGGGTGAGTATGTACCTTGTGCTCTACATGGTTAGTTGGGCGTTTATGCGTACCCGATATTATGCATGGCCGTAGTCTTATGAATATAGACCCTCGCATCCCTACAATGCCGGGACGGGACACGTGGGGTTATCACCGACCAGGCAGAAATTGTTTGCACCAAGCGGGGGGGGGGGCTCGGGTTTTTTCTCGTGGTTGTTTATTTTTGCTGTTAATAGCATATCTCGATCTGATATAAGTCAAAAACAGGGATGGATACGTAATTTTATCTGCTGTGTGGTTTCGTCGGACGCCGTTTTCTGTTGTTGGAGGCGTCGTCGTCAGCGAAAGGGGACAGGGGCGATGTTACGCTTTTTTTGTAGTTTTTTGTTTTTGCTACGTGATATGATGTTATAGTATTCACGCGTCGTTTCGATTATTTGTTGTTGTTGTTGTTGGTTGTCTGGTATGTACCTCTTTTTGGTTGTTAGCGGGGGGGGCGGAGTCGCCCTCCTCCCTCCCTTC
>JALZWC010000860.1 GCA_023300255.1 Saprospiraceae bacterium
CATCTTTTTAAAGTCCGTATTTATCTCATTACCATCTGCATCAAAGTCATGTGTTTTAGCACTAACTCCTTTTGCAAAAGGCATTAATTCCGTAGTCCCTTTATATCGATCATATTCATTAACACAACCATCTGGCCCTCGCTCAATACAGAAATTACCAAAGTCTGGTAAGGTGCCACAAAACGGATTATTGACTTGACCGATCACAGAAGCCAACCATGCCCCATTAGAAGAGTGCCCGCCATGATTTTCTACAATGACATTGATCCCTGCTTGTTGCCCTATTGCTGATAAAGCGCCCAAGCCTTCGACTGCTGCTGCCTTTACTTCTTCCGCAGTTCCTTCACCTGCTGCATTGACTCGTATAGCATGACAGCCAAGAATATTAGCCGCTTCTAGCCAAGGTTTGTGATTCTCTATTGCTGCTTGACGTTTGGTTGTATCTTGATCGCCTAAGTCACCCAAAGCATCGCACATAATCAATACCGCTTTTACGCCCTCGTCATTACAACGTTTTCTAAAATCTTTCCAATACGCAGTATCTTTTCCTTTACTGAAATAGAAAGTATTGACCAGTTCAATGGCATCCACCCCAAAGTCTTTTTTTGCAATCGTCGGAAAGTCAATAGGTTTTAAATGACCCTGTAATAAGGCATCAGGATCGGTCATTAATAACTTACGGAATTTCTCCCATTCTCCATTTTTTAATATTTCTCCGAAGAAGGAATTATGTAGGGACCATTGTGCTAAAGAGATTTTGAAGAAAGGAGCTTTGTTTGTTACCATGTCTTTTACTACTTTTTTGGCGGTGGATTCTGCTGTATTACCACTACAAGAAAAGGTACTCGCACTCATGCCTAGGAGACTCCATGCTGCTAATCCTTTAAGGGTATCTCGTCTTGAATTTTTCATTGTTTGGAATAGTTTTGTTAGAAGTATTGATACTACGTAAAGTTAGAATTAAAAATTAAAATAAAGAAATGGATTTATTCTGTAGCTTAGACCTCTGGTCTGAGTAGATTTGACTAAACGCAATATATAAAGTGTGTACTACTCAGACCAGAGGTCTAAGCTACTTGATACTGCTGGCGCAAAGGCTGTGCCTTGTGCCTCCTATCAAGGAAGGTTTCACCTTCTATTTTAGTTCAGACTTATTGTATTAGTGCTTAAGGCAAAGCCTTAAGGATAACAGGCACAAGGGGAAGCCATTGCGCCAGCGTGTAATACACACCTATTTACCTCAATAAATACTGCGCTACGTGCAAAAAGCTAGCGTATATTTCATATATTTGCGAATATTCGCTAGAAAGATATAAAGAGCGTTTTTAAAACGAAATAAATACTCTTTTTAGCTGTTATATAATAATTAAATTCATACTTTATACCCTAAAAATATGGCAAGTACAAAAATGTGGACTGGGTCCGACAAATATCTTTGTGACAGTGAATTAGCACAAGCCTTTCATATGGCTCGTGTATTAGGAATGCCTCTATTAATTGAGGGAGAACCAGGTACTGGTAAGACAGAATTACCTATACAATTTGCCGCAGATACCGATACAGAATTGTTTGTGTTTCCAGTAGGCTCAAAAAGTACGGTAGACCAGTTTGTTGCCAAATTTGATCACGTAAAGTATCTAAGAGATTCTCAAATAGAGGTGTTGAATTTGCAGCGCTCGGATAAAGAGATGAAATCTAAGTTAAGTACGGGTGGCAGAAGTACAGAGAACTTGGATGATTATGTGATGTTAGGCGCTGGTGCAAAAGCTTATTCTAAACCTCATTCTGTTTTATTAATAGATGAAATAGATAAGGCGCCTAGAGAATTTCCAAATGATTTATTATATGCTCTAAGTCATAGAAAATTCATCCTCCCAGAATCTGGCAAAGAAATTTCTATTAGTGAGGAAGATATGCCAACGATTGTGATCACTAGTAATAGAGAACAAGAGTTACCAACGGCATTTAAAGGTCGATGTGTTTATCACTACGTTACGTTCCCAGAGCCAGAATTAATGCTAGAAATCGTAAACAAGCATTACCCGAAAGCGAATGCAGAATTGGTACAAAAATGTATTAAACTATTTTATCAACTAAGAGACTTGGGATTAGAAAGAGCTCCTTCTACTAGAGAATTACTGAATTGGTTGAAGTATCTAAATACTTTTGAAAAGAATGATGCGATTACTAAAATAGAGAAGTTAGAGGGAATGGGGGTGTTGATTAAAACGCAGACGGATATGAAGAAGGTTTTGCGGAGTTCTAGTACACTGAAAGTGTAGAAGTCAGGAGTCAGATCGCTGCGCTGTCAGAGGTCAGACTTATGATGTTGACCATACTTTACTTGGTCTACACGGTAGACGGTCAACGTGTTACATCTGACAGCGCAGCGATCTGACATCTGACAGTTCCGTTAGCGTAAGCTAACAAGAACGATCTGACTTCTATTTAAGAAGTCAGGAGTCAGATCGCTGCGCTGTCAGAGGTCAGACTTATGATGTTGACCATACTTTACTTGTTCCACACAGTAGAGCTTTTAAGTTCTAGTTTGAAAGTGATTTCAATGAAAAGTAAAATGTAAATCAAAATTAAAACACCAAACATTCAATGCCAGAAGTAGGCAATTTTACTTGAGTAAGAAATTACAGCTGTCAACATCTCAAAGTCAACGTCTAGGCGGGATGGCTAGTCCAAAAACTGTTTGACCGGAGGGAGTTTTTTTGGACTAGAATTTTTGTTTCTTTTTTTTCAATGAAAAAAGAAAAAGAATATAAAGGGCAAAACGAGAATCTATAAACTTAGGTAACTCATTAAGAAAATAATCATTATTTCCTTAAGAAGTTATCCGAAATATTAGATCAATCACTGCACTAGGAATAACCTTCATGCAGAAAAGCAAAATAAAATATGTTCGAATCCTTACCACAAACTTTTCGCAAACACAATCTATCGGCAGACGTTCGGTCTTTATTGCATTTAAGGAAAGCAATGGATAAAGGATTGGTACATACGATAGGAGATATATATATTGTCCTAAAAGCCTTAATCACCAACGACCCAAAAGAATTTGGACCCTATACGACGGCCTTTTACGAATATTTTTTAGAAGTAGAAATCAGGCAAGGAGAGTCTTTAGAAACGGCACTGGTTCGATCAGAAACGTTTCAAGAATGGAAAAAAGCATTACTAGACGAAGAAGCGGAAGGGGAGATGCCGGATATTAAAGAATTGGTAGATCGGTTTTTGGACGAGGTGCATTTAAGTAGTTTTGATATCCAGCAAGTGATTGATGGACAAGATATTTTAAATAAAGATGATCCGAATCAAGTGGATGGTAATCCAGATGATGGAGGGTCGATGCCGGACTCTTTGGAGAAAATGGCGGACTATAGAAATATTTCGGTAGAGGAGTTAAAAGCTCGAATGGAAAAAGTGGCAAAGCAGCAGAAAGGCAAACATTTCGGAGGCAGCCATTGGATAGGGCAGGGCGGTATTTCCCCTTTCGGAAACAATGGCGCAGCTGCTGGAGGAATACGAGTAGGCGGTGGTGGCGGCGGTAAGATGGCCAGAAAGGTGGTTAATGATAGTCGATTTTTTCCAGTAGATACCAAAGCTATTTTGAAGGATGATAATATTGATGCGGCATTGGCGGTATTAAAAGGGATAGAAGACGAGTCTGCTGAAATACTATTGGATATCCCAATGACGATTACAGAAGGGCTAAAACAAGGTGGTATTTTCTTACCGATTATAAAAGAAAAGATTACACAGAAGATTCAAGTTATACTTTTAATTGATAACGGTGGCTTGTCTATGACGCCGTATGTTAAGTCTGTTCAAAAATTGTTTTCTAAAATGAAAACTCGTTTTGCACATGATTTAAAGACTTACTACTTTCATAACACGATCTATAAAGGGATCTACTCTGATATGCGTAGAACGCAATTTGTGCCAATTGAAAAATTAAATGCACTAGATAAAAACTATTCCGTGTTCATTATCGGAGATGCAGATATGGCGCCCTACGAATTAGGCCAGACAAGTATAGATACTTGGCAAAAAATTAAAAAAACCTTCAAGCGGACTGCTTGGATGAATCCAATGAACGAGCGGTACTGGTTTTCCTCAGATACGGTTCCAATGCTTAGGAGAGTGTTCGATATGTATCCTTTAACACCTGATGGGATAGAAAAGGCCGTACACAAAATGAATAGAAATCGAAAATATTCTAAAAGAAGCTAGCCTTATTAATTCCTATTCAGGAACGTGCTAAATGTAAGACTTCTCAAGTTATGCAACTTGAGAAGTCTTAGTTTTTAAGGAGATGATCTAGACTTGAGGAATCTAATTAATCGCAAAGCGGATAGGGGTCTAGAAGCAGCTAAGAATCTGCAATTATTGTTTCTTCGTTCTTAAATGATTGTTCAAATCGTCCAAGCAATCCATAGAATCGGCCTGCAAAGAAAATTAAAATAAAAAAAATACCAATAAAAAATCACTTCTAACCCAACCACTTTTAGCAATAAACAGCTGAAAATCAGTACCTTTAATTCATTTTTTCTTTAGTGGACTAATTTTTGTTTTCAAGGTCTATTACTATCTATTAACTTACCAAAATTGGATTGATTGTTTTTTCTGTCACAAAATTTAATACATTTGCAGTTCGTTTGAAAATAGGGAATTAGTTATTATATAGTGTATTGAGATGTCACAATAGTAATATTTTGATCATTGATAGAGTATTTTACTATATTTATTTAGACTTTATTCAAAAAAAAATAATAACTATTCTGCATTGGTTTTAGCCAATGTTAATATTGAACGCAGAGTTGGAGAGGTGCAGAGCTTTCTATTTTTTCTGCGAAAAAATCTCTGCATCTCTCTGTTTCTGCGTTCCATCTTTTATTGGCTTTAAGCCAATGTAAGAAAGGTGAAAAATAAGACAGATCGTTCTGCGATCTGCTGCAAGAGTAGGTTTGCTAGCTAAACCACCATGCATTATTATCTATTAGCATAGAGCAGGTAGCACAATAAATATTTATCAACAAAAAATAAAACATCGTATTATGCCAAAAAACCTTTTAATTGTTGAGTCACCAGCAAAAGCTAAGACAATTGAAAAGTTTTTAGGGAAGGATTTCAAGGTAAAGTCCAGCATGGGCCATATCCGAGATTTGCAAAAGAACGAGAAAGGCGTGGACATTGAAAATGATTTTCAACCTACCTATATCGTTTCTCCTGAAAAGACAAAAGTGGTTAAAGACCTGAAAGAATGGGTCAAGAAAGTGGATGAAGTATGGCTCGCGACGGATGAGGATCGGGAGGGTGAAGCTATTGCTTGGCACCTGTGTAAAGAGTTAGGATTAGACGAACATACAACTAAGCGGATTGTTTTTAGAGAAATTACGAAGACCGCTATTCAAAAAGCGATTACTGTACCTAGAACAGTTAATCTAGATCTAGTAGATGCGCAACAAGCCAGAAGAATATTAGATCGCTTGGTTGGATTTAGATTATCAGAGACCCTTTGGAAGAAGGTGAAAGGTAAACTATCAGCAGGACGAGTACAATCTGTTGCGGTTAAGTTAGTGGTGGAGCGAGAGCGAGAAATACAAAAATTTAAAACGACACCTTATTATAAGGTATCCGCTATTTTTGATGTAAAGAATCAGCAAGGAAAGATGGTTGCTTTAAAAGCAGAGTCTGCAGTACGTTACGATGTAGAATCCGATGCGGCTGATTTCTTAAAGAAATGTCAGCTAGCTACTTTTAAAATTGACGATATACAAGTAAAACCAGCTAAGCGTAAGCCAGCTCCTCCTTTCACAACTTCTACGCTACAACAGGAAGCTAGTAGAAAATTAGGTTTTGGAGTGAAGCGAACGATGTCCAATGCACAAAGACTATATGAGCAAGGACATATTACCTATATGAGAACGGATTCGAAGAATCTAAGTGAAACCGCTCTACAAAATATAGCGGATGTAGTGGAGAAGGATTACGGGAAGTCTTACGTCAATACGAGAAGATATAAAAGCAAAGATAAATCTGCGCAAGAAGCCCATGAAGCGATTCGTCCAACCTATATCGAGAACCAGCAGGTTACAGAAGACAAAGATCAACAGCGGTTATACGAATTGATATGGAAGCGAACGATTGCTTCGCAAATGTCAGATGCTGAATTAGAAAAAACAACAGTTAATATTGGTATCTCCACGGATCCATCGGCTACTTTAAAAGCTTTTGGGGAAGTATTGAAATTTGATGGTTTTCTAAAAGTATATATAGAGTCTAAAGATGACGATGAGGAAGAAGGAGAAGCAAAAGGAATCTTACCTCCTTTGACTCAAAACCAAGCTTTAGATCTGAATGTGATGACTGCTACAGAGCGATTTACTCGTTCTGCTGCTAGATTTACAGAGGCAGGTTTGGTGAAGAAAATGGAAGAATTAGGAATCGGTCGACCGTCTACCTATGCACCGACGATTAGTAGAATAATGGAGGAGGCTAGAGGTTATGTAGTCAAAGATAGCCGAGAAGGAGTAGAGCGAATATATACCGTATATACCCTTAAGGATAAGGAAATCAATAAAGCAGACGCTTCTGAAATGACAGGAGCGACTAGTAAAAGACTATATCCTACGGATATGGGCTTGATTGTAGTTGATTTCTTAAGTCAGCACTTTGATCAAATTATGAACTACGGCTTTACTGCCGAAATAGAAGCTAAGTTTGATAACATTGCTAATGGCAATGAGAAATGGACGAAGATGCTCAAGAGCTTTTATACGCCATTTCAAACGTTAGTAGAAGATACAATCGCTAATGCGGATAGAGCAGTAGGAGAGCGGATATTAGGTAAAGATCCGGAAACAGGTCGAACGGTTTTAGTTAGAATGACAAAATTCGGAAAGCCTGTTGTTCAAATGGGAACTACGGAAGAATTAGGCGAGGAAAAACCGAAGTACGGAAACTTCCGCCCAGGTCAGTCATTAGAACTAATCACCTTTGAGGAGGCAATGGATGCCTTTAAATTACCTAAAGAATTAGGAGATTTTGAAGGTGCTTTGGTCTCTGTTGCAATCGGTCGTTTTGGACCGTACATCAAATATGGAGAAGCATATATTTCTATCCCAAAAGGAGAAGATCCACTAGCTTTGACAAAAGAGCGAGCGCAAGAGTTGATCCTTATCAAACGAAAAGAAGACGAACCTATTGGTACGTATAAGGGAGAGCCAATCACCCAAGGAAAAGGTAGATTTGGTCCATTTTTCAAATGGCAAGGTCTTTTTGTAAATATCCCAAAAAGATTTGATCCTGAAACGATTACACTAGATGAAGCTTATGAGTTGATTGAAAAGAAAGTAGAGAAAGAGGCCAATCGCTATATCCATAAATGGGAAGATAAGAAAGTAGCTGTAGAAAATGGTCGATGGGGTCCCTTCATTCGATTTAAGAAGAAGAGCATCAAATTACCTAAAAACGAAGAGGGTAAGAGAATGACTTCCGAAGAAGCGAAGGAATTAACTTGGGAACAAGTGAAAGCTTACATCGAAGAGGAATTACCTGGTTCTTTTAAAGAAAAGAAAAAGGCAGCGCCTAAGAAGAAGAAAGCAGCAGCGAAGAAAAAGCCAGCTAAGTAACGACGAAAGAATAAGTTGGACATCTAGACGAGATTATTTTGTTCTCAGTTTTTTCTTGAAAGAGGGAGTATTGTTGATACTATGACTGATTTTAAGAGGAAAATGAGGGCAAAAGAATCCGTCCTAGATGGTCAAGTTATTTTTTTGTCGTTACTAAGAAAGAGTAGCATTTAGTAGGCGCAGAGGGAGGAGGCGTAATCCGCCAACTTCTTATAAAAATAAGGTGAATCAGTTGATACTGGTTCACCTTATTTTTTTTACTTTTGTTACTAAGTAATTGGCTGAAGCCAATTCAAACTATTTAAGTAATTTTTTAACCACATAGGTACATAGGTCACATAGGCATTTAACTATGTGACCTATGTACCTATGTGGTTAAAAAAAACTATCATGTTCTTTGTGTTTTAAACTATATCGTTTTTTATAAAAAAAACTATGTCAAATTTTCCAAAAGTTGGGATACTAGGAGCAGGACAACTCGGCAAGATGTTATGCCAAGCAGCCAGTCCTTGGGAATTACCCATTCATTGTTTAGATGCGTCCAAAGATTTTCCTGCGGGGCCTTATTGTCAAGGTTTTACAGAAGGGAATTTTAAAAATTATGAAGACGTACTCCAATTTGGTCGCCAAATGGACCTATTGACGATTGAGATAGAACACGTTAATACAGAAGCCCTAGCCCTCTTGCAAAAAGAAGGAAAAACAGTCCATCCCAATCCGCAGTCTTTGAGTATTATCAAAGACAAAGGTTTGCAAAAGCAATTTTATGCGACCCATAAAATTCCGACTGCTGATTTCCAGTTATTTGATTCCAAGGAAATTTTGATAGAAGCGATAATGGATGGAACAAGGCCAATACCTTTTGTACAAAAATCAAGACTAGCAGGATACGATGGAAAGGGCGTCGCCGT
>JALZWC010000861.1 GCA_023300255.1 Saprospiraceae bacterium
AAAAAGAAAAGAGAAAGTACCAAAACAAATAATTGATTAGACACTTTCCCTAATTCTAAATTAAAACTCACTTGATGAACTTGAAAATATCAAAACTTATGATTCCTTATTAATTTTATGTTTGTTCAAAAAAGCAATAGCTAATGGATTATACAATTCTGGATGTTCATGTTGAGGCCAATGCCCACATTCATCAAATAATTCTAACTGAGAACCTTCGATAGCTTTGTGCATTTTATCTGCCTCTGGCACTTCTCCAAATGGATTATTTCTACCCCAAATGATTAACGTAGGTACTTTTATTTTTTCTAAATCTTCTATTTTTAATACATTTCTTTGGCGAATCTCTAACTCCTGCATACATAAAAGCTTATCTATGTTCTTTTGAAATGCTGGATTATGGTAGATTTTGTATCTTACCTCTACCAACTCCTCCGTTGCATCCGCATTATCGTGCATTAATAATTGCAGTCTTGCTCTTGTTAATTCAATATCATCTTCCAGAACTGCTCTCTTTGTACTCTCCTTGATTCTTTTCATTACTGGCGGATTAATTTTAGTCCCTCCTGCCGCAATTAATTGAAGACTTTGTACCCGCTCAGGATTGTGAATAGCAATATAAGCAGCTATCCATCCTCCTAAAGATTCTCCGCCAAAGTGTACTTTTTCAATTCCTTGTGCATCCATATAGTCTAAGACATGCTGTGCATATTGCGGAATTTCGTAATTAAAATCTGGCTTATCCGTATAACCATGTCCCATTGCATCAATGGCATGACATTTATAGCCGGCATTAACATGGGCAACGAAATTGCGACTGAAGGCCTCTAAGTGCCCACTTGTTCCATGCATGAAAATAATATCTTCTCCTTCACCTGCTATTAAAGCTCGTGTTTTTAATCCACCCGCATCTACAAATTCTACACTAAATGGAATTCCTGATAAATCTGTCCAAATTGACATAAGTAGCTTATTTTAAGTTGAAAAATTTTGTTTGAAAAAGTGATGTTAGTCTTAAATAGGTTGAGGGGTAATCGTAGCAACCGCCATACCTGTTAGCCACTCTGGCATGGGAGAATAGCATAATATATCAGCAGGTTGGTTATCCATTACTGCCGCCATAATCATCCAAGCTCTTACCTCATTGGCACCATTGCCCGCTACAGTAGTCAATTGTTCATCTTCTATTGTAGAAGGAAGGGTATTCAACTTACCTTGCTCCATGAGGGAAAGGAAATTTCTATCCCATTCTTCATTGAGTTGTGGTGGCGAATTAATAATGATTTCCCTTCTTCTTTTTTCGTATACCGTCCAATCTTTTCGACCATTTTTCCAAGAATCGACTAAGAAGTCATCGTTGTCAGATTTTGGTTTTCTCCAATCGGGAAAAGGCAATTGATGGGAAAGTCCACCTGTTGCAATCACCGCTACCTTCATATCCGCTGGGAGTTCAGCTATTGCTTTTTTTAGTGCTTGCGCAAAATCAAGACATCGTTCCATCTTTGGTAAAGGGGGAGCAAAACAATTTATGACAATGGGTACAACGGGTATTTTATTTTCCCCTAACACCCATTGAATAGCATGACTAATACCATGGTCAACTCCGAGTCGAGTCGAAAATGTCATATCAAAATTACTATCCATCAGGCTATTACAAATATCAATAGCCAATGGTTGATTCGTGAGTTGCTCTCCTTTAGGAGTGCCGTGCTCTCCAGCACAGTCCACTTCACCAACGCTTATACAGAAAGCTGGCATCATATCTAGCCAATATCCCCTGAAGTGATTCGAGCCTAAAATTATAACCAAGTCAGGGTCTGCCTCTTTCACCATTTCTTGTGTTTTCAATAAGGCATTTTTAAAATCATGCGCACGCTCCAAATGGTCTACTATATTCCACTTGGTATTCATCAAAGTGGTGTGCGAGGCACCAACACCTAATACAACTTTAGCCATTATTCTAATTTTTTTTGTTACAAAATGAAATCGCAATATGTACTAATAATACCGTGAGTTCGTATAAATCTTTTATTGCTACTGCGTTCATTCCTAGTTGAAAATCAATATTGGGAATTTTTGCTTTTTGTAGTCCTACTCGTGCCGTTGGTATGCCATGCCCTCTTAAAATATTCGCATCAGTTGCACCAGACATTCCTTTCGGTGCTTGATGTTTTTTTCGGGTAGTAGTTTCCCAAGAGGCAATAGACTGCTGAATAATTGGCGCATCTTCAGGGGTCGTTGCCCCAGGAATTGCGACCAATCGTTCGTAACTTGCTTCAATGCCTAATTCCTCACAAAAGGTATGTAAAGCATTAGCGAATGCTTTTTCTGCCTCATCAGGACTTGTTCTTGGGCTGATCCGCAAATCAATTCTAAACCGACAAACTGCTGGCGTAAAAGAAGGCATTCGCTCCCAACCCGATTCAATAAATGACACAACACCTTGCGGTGCAACCAAGCCAGATCGATGTTTTTCTGGCCATTCTAATAACCATTTATCTATTTTCTCAATGAGTTTTCCTGCATCCAAAATAGGATTAGCATAGGGCATTAAATGCCTTGCTCCAGAATAATTATGGATGCCTTTTACTTTAACTTCAAACCAAATTAAACCAACCTCTTCCCAAGATATCGACCAACCTGATTTGGCAATAACGGCACTATCTGGTTTAGGATAATTGGACAACATAAAGTCACAACCTACCCCGTGTCCAGAATCAGGACGTTGACCTGGTCGAGCATTGGTGGGCATCCCTCCAGCTCCAAAACCGAGCATTAAATCTCCAAATAAAGGAGTGTTAGTGGCTCTTAAAACCCTAGCTGCCTCAATAATACAAGCGGCATGACCTTTGGGATTGTGCGCGCCTAAGCCGTAGACATACGTACCATCTGTTCTACTTTTTGCCCACATTTCTGGGCGCATCTCCGGTCCTATCCAAGGCAAATCCTCTTCTGGATTATTGGAGGTAACTGTATCTATAGGAGCATAGAATAGCAAACTAGGAAACATACTAGGTTTAATTCCTTGTATTCTACCTACAGCATTAGATTGTAAATCATCAATTTTCTGCTCTGCTCCTTCTAACTTAAATTCATTTAATAATTCCACAATTTGACTAGCTAATACGCCTTCTTCACCCGTAGGCGAAGGAACATCAACTAGTTTAGATAAAATATTGACCAAGCTCTCTTCACTTATTAAGGATTTAGCTAATTCAAATTGTGCTTGGTTGAAGTCAGAAAATACTAGCTTTTCGCTTTTCATTATTTTGCCTTTTTTCTTGGAAAAGGTTCATCTTTTGGTGCGCCTATATAGGTGCCAGTAGTTCGGATTAATAAATCCACGAACAAGTTTTTTAAAAATCTAAAAGGATTCATCTTTATCTATTTTGAAGCTATCCAAAAAAGGGAATAGAGAGTAGAGATGTATTTCGTTTAAAAAACAATAAAATATTTTTAAACGAAATACATCTCTGCTCTCTGCTCTCGCCTCTCTATTCTCTATTCTAAAACCTATATGGTTTTAAATTTATTTTTTATAATCTGGTTGATCCAAAAAGGAATTGACAATATGAAAATAATGTTCAGGCCGCTCTTCCTGTAAGTGATGCGAACTAGCATCCAATACATGCAATTGCCCTCGTTGTACCATATTCATTAGCATCATCGGATAATCTGGTGTTAAGAAATCATCTTGTAGTCCCCAACAAAATAGCGTTGGACAGGCTACCTTTTTTAAATCTACAGCCAAATCTTGCCACTCTCCTCTTGGGCTATCTGAACGAGCAGCCAATGCCATTTCTTCTGGATCTAAACTTTGTTCATACCGCATAACAACCGTTTCATTAGGAATCAAATCTGGATTATACCATTCCAGTCGAGCCATTAATTGGCGCATTTTTTCTAAGGTAGGCCCTTCTCCGCCATAATATATATCTCTGGCATTTCGACCTCTTCTTCCTCCCTCTGGTAAGGGACATAATGGACCTGTAAAAACAGGCATTGACCCTGTAATGGTTAAAGACCTCGTTCTTTCTGGAAACCTAGCAGCTAAGGCAAGGGCTATTGTGCCTCCCCAAGAATTACAAATAAAATCAGCACGCTTAATGCCTAATTCATCCATCAGGTCTACCATAGACCCAGCATGGTGATCCCACATGGGTCCTGTAATTTCTGATTTATCTGATTTGCCATACTGTAATAAATCGGGCATGATGCAACGACTAGTCTTAGCAAACATTGGGGCAACTACAGCGAAGTCAGACCATGAAGTACAACCTGGTCCACCGCCATGTAAAAAAATGACAGGCCTCCCCTCTCCCATTTCTAATAAAAAATAATTATTATCTCCAGCTTGAATATAGCGTCCTTCTGGTGCTGCTTTAGGTGTTAAATCCATTTTATTTATTTTAACCTTTTCTAATTATTTATTAGTGTTTATTCCAAAAAAAAATCGCATAGCAAAATTTGACTATGGAGTGCCAACATTTTATAGGCATTCAATATCTTGCCTGGCAAAAAGACAGGTTCAAAATTTTTCATTCAGAATTAAGTCTATTGTCTTACGCTGTTTCGTCTGTAGTCGTTTTTTTTGCAAAAGGACCTGGGCCAGAAAACAATTTTCGCCATTTTATTAAAGAAACATCAGGTCGATACAATCGCTCTGGTGGCGCATCTGTATTGTCTACCATCCAATGATCTTGACTTGAAAAATGACCATGAAACATTGGGCGTATTACGAATAAATATTTTAAATAATACCACCATTTTGCCAAGCCGCTTTTAAATTGAATCATTACGCCTACATACTTCGTGTGATCTTTATCAATAGGTACATAGAATTCGTAGTGAATAAAAGTCGGATAAGCAATTCGTAGAACTCCCGGTAGAGAGATAGAGGCAAAGCCTGGGAAATTTTGGTTTTCTATATAAGGATGGTTTTTTCCACCTCCTACATTACCTAAGGTTTTTCCCTCCTTTTTCTTAGGTTTCATTTTCCACCAACGGTCATTAGACCATTTACCTAAACCTGGGAAATCTGCCTCCCAAAATTTTTCATCTTCCACCCGATATAACCAACGACCTTCCTTTTCAATATGGATTTTATTCCAGGTGGGCATTACTTTCATAATCCGCCAAATGGAAGTTCGGTGTAAATATTTTGCATGACCTTCGTCGAAACCATTTTCTGCATAAAACCGCCAATTCCCAGTTCTATCTTCGATTCGACCACCAGCAGCATATTCAGGAGCATTCACTAATTCTTTTGGTAATTGGTCTTCTATAGGATGTGGTTCTCCTACCCCCATAAAAACCCAAACCAAGCCTAAATGCTCTTCTACAGGATAGACCTGCACCCCAGCATGACCGCAAACTTTACTGTCTGGGCCATCTGTAATAACTGCATTTACATCCCCCGTTTTGAGATCAAAAGTCCAGCCATGGTATGGGCAACTCACCGTTCCAGGAAACCATTGCTTACCTAATGAAATCTTTACGCCTCGATGTGGACAACGATCGTGCAATGCTCGAATTTTCCCCGTTTCATCGCGCATTAAAAACATTTCCTTATCACAAAGTTTAAATGGTTTTGGTGTTTTCTTTTTTACAGATCTTGACCACATTACAGGATACCAATAATCATGTAAACCAGATTCTGCGGCATCATAATCTGGCCAAAAACTCCAATCGCCACCTGGGGCCAATTTCTTTGCTTTTGCCTCTGCTAATTTTGCAGTTAATATATCTTGATTTGCCATTTTTTATTTTTTTTGTCACAAAGTGTTTAAGTGTGAGGAGCAGTAACGGCATAACTACCACAAGCATATACTAAGGGTTTGAGTGCTTGATTACTTTCATAATTTATCACTTCCCCAACAACAATAATGTGGTCACCTCCATCGTATAACTGCCAAGTTTTACATTCAAAACAAGCAGATGTATCTGCTAATTTTGGACAGTCACCTATCCCTGCTTTATATTGGAGATTGGCAAATTTATCTACTCCTTGCTGTGCGCAAGTATTAGACACATCCACCTGTGATTCTGCTAAAACATTGATAATGAAATATTCTGCAGACTCAAATATTTTAGCACTATAGGCTTTTTTAGCTACGCTCCAAAGTACCAAAGGTGGTTCCATGGAAACTGAATTAAAACTGCTTGCGGTAACGCCAATTGGATTACCTTCTTTATCTAAAGTAGTAATGACGGTAACACCTGTTGGAAATTGACCTAAGGCTTGGCGAAATTTTTTGGTATCAAATTCTTTAGTCATGCTAGGGATAGGTTTGGTTGTTTAGCGATAGTAGGTTCTACTGTTACCCACGATGGCAAATGACCAGGAAATGGTTTTTTGCCAAATAAAATAGCACCTGCATTTTGATAAGTAAATTCGCCCATAAACGCATGTTGCGTAGGCATATGAACATCTCTAAAACAACGAGCTAAATGGCTGTCATTTTCTGCAGCCTCCATCCCTGAAAGATGATAAGCTGTCCTTGTCGCCTCCGCACATTCTCTTGTTAAATGTGTGTTAGATAAGCGCATCATATTGACCGTTTCTGCATCTAGTTCTTTGCCACGTTCTAGTATATCCCAAGCTCGTTCAATTGAGTTATAGAAAAATAATCTAGAAGATTGGATTTTAGCCTCTGCTTTAGCCATTTCTAATTGGACATAAACTCTATCTCCAATATTGGGCGCTCCTGTTGCAGAAGACCGTGCCGCAGCTTTATTGATTACGATATCCATAGCAGCTCTAGCAATGCCTAAAGAAGTGACTGCCAGTACTTGACCCGCGATGCAAAGTGTTGGAAATTTAAAGAAAGAACCTTCTGGCGTTAATTTACCACCTCTAAGAAAAGTATAATCTGGAGAGCCAATAACATTATCAACGACCACATCAAAACTCCCACTTCCAGACATTCCCTGCATATCCCAAGTGTTTGTATCAATCGTTACTTGGTCTGCATCTAGCACCACCATAGATGGTAAAGCGTTTGCTGCATCTGTTTTAATGCCTACCCCAATTCTATCAGCCGACATACAACCACTCGCCCACTTCCAACGACCATTTAATAAATAGCCACCATCGACTACTTTGGCTGGTTGAATCGGAAACATCGCTCCTGCGAAAATATCATCTGGATTTTGCCAAATTTTTTCTAGCGTTTTCATCGGTAAGCCACCTAAATAGGATTCACAAACACCGAAACTCGCAACCCAACCCGCAGAACCATCCGCTTTCGCTATCTCTTCAATAGCTAATAAAAAATCCATCGGGCTACGTTCATCTCCGCCATAAGCTTTGGGTACGAAAGAACGGTAGATTCCCATTTCTTTGAATCGTTGAACAATATCATCTGATACAAAGTGTTGTTTAGCAAACTCTGGAGCTCTCCTGCGAATATCTATCAATAGCTGGTCAAACTTCTCAGCGCCACCCCAATCCGCTTTATCTAATTTGTATTCTATCATAATAATTAGTTTTAATTTAGTAATGACGAAATAAGAAATCACCCAATTATACTTCACTCTTTTCACCACACCACTTCTCTATTTAATGATACTTTTAAGTGGATTATAACAGTAAAATTTCAATGACAAAAATCACCTACCGAACGATTGTTAATAAATAACCTAACAACTGTTAGGCAAACCTAATAACAAATAATCACTAATCAAAATGAAATGCCTATTATTTTCAATAATCAATTAAAAAAGTTGAATTTATAAGAAAATGACAGTATAAATACTGTATAAATGGTATTTAACCGTGAATAATTTTAGGAAAGAATGGACAAGTATATCTAGCGAGTTGACACTTTATAGCCCCAAAGTGGGCGACATATCCTAGCATAGGGCGAAAGCCCTATGAACTTAATAGGACTAATCTCT
>JALZWC010000862.1 GCA_023300255.1 Saprospiraceae bacterium
AGCTAAAGCCCCTAAACCTTATTAAAAGGGCATCGCCCTGACACCGTCTATAGCAAAAGTATTAGGACAAAATTCATAAGGAGCGTAGCTTGGTCACCGTATTTGTTACATCTTGTAAAAGATATGTATATACCATAGGTCTGGCGACTAGACAGGTCCAAAAACATCTGACATCTATTTCCGCTGAAGCCGAGTCTCCTTAAACACCTCCTCCAAATTTTCCAATAAATAATCCATATCTCGTTGTTCCAATATCATAGAAGGTCTAAACTTTAAGACATTGTGTAATGGCCCATCCGTACCGGACAAAATATATCGTTCTTTCAAGCGATTAGCAATATAGTTAGCCTCCCAATCAGCAGGTTCTAAAGTAGTTTTATCCCGAACTAATTCAACACCCAGAAAAAATCCCTCCCCTCTTACGTCTCCTATCAAATCAAATCGTTGTTGCATGCCTTTTACTGCTTCTAGAAATTGATTACCTAAGCGTTTAGCATTCGCTTGCAGTTGTTGTTGCTCCACTACCTCCAATACCGCAGTCGCTGCTGCACAGGCCACAGGGTTACCACCAAAAGTGCTAAAGAATTCCATTCCATTATCAAAAGTCTCTGCTATTGCTTTAGTAGTAACGACTGCACCCAACGGAAAGCCATTAGCGATGGGTTTACCCAAAATGACCATATCAGGAATAGCATCTTGAGATTCAAAGCCCCAGAAAGAATCTCCCAACCGACCAAAACCCGTTTGCACTTCATCCGCAATGCAAAGGCCACCATGCGCACGTACATATTCATAAACCGTTTTTAAATAACCTGTTGGCGTGATAATTTGACCACCAACACTAGGGTAGGTTTCTGCAATAAAAGCGGCTATATGCCGTCCATTCTTTTCTAAATCAGATAATTTTTCTTTTACCTCTGCCGCATAAGCCAAACCAATATCAGATTGTCCTCTTTTAAAACGACCTCTATAATCATCTGGGATACTCACTTCATGTACCCAATCGGGCGCACCCGTTCCGCCTGGCCCATTATGTTTATAGGGGCTTATATCGATCAAGGCCGTTGTATGTCCATGATAGGCAGAAGCTACCACTAGCATGTCTTTTCGTTTGGTATAAGTACGAGCTAATCGAAGTGCTAGTTCATTGGCTTCACTTGCAGAGTTCACAAAATAACAAACCTCTAAACCCTTTGGCATTTTAGCGATCAACCGCTCTGCATATTGTAAAATGGTGGTATCTAAATATCGAGTATTCGTATTATGCAAACCGATTTGACGCTGTACAGCTTGCACTACTTCAGGATGCGAATGGCCGACATGCGGCACATTGTTATATACATCTAAATAGGCTTGTGCGCTACTATCGTACAAAAATTGTCCAAAGCCTTTCACAATATGTAATGGCGTGCTATAGGAGATACTTAAGTTACCTCCTAACATTTTTTTTCGTTTCTTTAAAATGGCTGCTCGATCAACGCTGGCATTAAATAGATCCGTATTAGGTAATTTAAATAATAAGGCTGGATTAGGACATAATGCTTTATACACCGATGCTTCTCGCTCCAATGCCACCCCAGGAAAATCGATCCCTTTGTCTAATAAATCAATAATGATTTGTAAATGTAAATGAGGAGGCCATCCCCCATTTTCATGATCTTCGCCGATCGTTGCAATTTGATCGCCTGCTTTCACTGGCTGTCCAGGCTCCAAATGATTTAAAGTATCGTGACTCAAGTGCCCATACAAAGTAAAAAAAGGAATACCTGCATCCGTATGGTGTTTTAAAATCACCAAGCCGCCATAATCTAATGGCAAATCAATAATCGTTAGATAAGCAACCGTTCCATCAAGAGGGGCGAATACGGGTAAACCAGCATCGCAAAAAAGATCTAAACCAATATGATTCGTTCTCTTTTCTGTGGTAGGATATGCTCCATGACCGAACCCACTAGTGGCATATAAATGTCTGTTTTCAGCGTACCGACCTATACTAAACTTGGTATTATAGGCTGCCATCTGATCCCATATATGTTTGGTCAAATTGGGTAATTGCACTGCATCAGGATGTGCTCCCAATAATCGACTTCCAACACTCAAATCTAAGACGCAATCAAAACTATCCACTTCCATTATGGGAGATATAGAAGTATTGGCAGCTGTCAAATAAGCCATTACTGCTGGGACATGGTCTGTTACGGGATAACCACAGGCTTGCCTAAATGCACAGTTGGCAAAATGCTCGTCTATATTGCTTAATAGATGTAGAGCTTGCTTTGCAGGCGCTTGACTAATCGTAATATATGGATCATCGGGATTTAAAGTTTGGCGATAACTAGAGATCGCAATACTAACTGCTAAGCGTGTTTTTATTAAATCTAATAATACTGCTAACTCTGCTATTGATACAGATCGAATACTAGAATACCCTTTCAAGAAAGCAATACATATTTGCAATGGATCTTCTTTATCCATACAAGCATACGCAAGAGATACCGCCAATTCACAAATAGTCGGTTGATACCCCATATCCCCAAAGTCAAATATAGCGGTCACTTTTGATTGTCCCTGTTCCGTCTGGACCAATACATTATAATCGTTCGCATCATTGTGAATGACACTATGAGGTAAGTTTTGTAGTTGCTCCCCAATTATTTTGTCAAAATGATTGATTACTCTTTTTGACTGTTCTTGTGCGGATCCAGTTATGTGTGGAAGGTAAGGCTTAACCATTAAAGCCTCTGTCAATTCCCACTGATGACCTCGTTTCATATCGGGATGCGTAAAACCAATGAACCCATTAGTGATATGGGCAATACTTTCTCCAAAATGATACATCAAAGTAGCTGTATGTGGTCGAAAATCGGCTAATAAGGTTCCTGGACAATAACTTAGCATCCATAATAATCGTTGTTCTCCGTTTACAGATACACTAGTGTAGGCGGATTCTGTACTTGTTAAAATTACCCTAGGCAATCCAATTTTAGTGCTTGCCTTTTCCAAATGTAAAATAGCAGCGCATTGCAAGGCTATTAAAGACGGGTCACAAGCTGCCCGCATAACTTTAACGATATACTGGGAACCATCTTTTGCGGTGGCTTTATAGTTTAGATCCAACTCTCCTGCTAATTGCTGAAATATTAAGTCTTTTTTATAAATATCTTTTATGGTCTGTTGTAGGAAAGAAGTCTTAAGCACAATATTGGTTTTAGAGTTTCTAATTATAATTTTTACGTTGTTACCTATTTTTTCACGCAGAAACCGTTGAAAAACGCAGAATAGTAAGACTTTTTCTGCATGTTTTTGCGCTTTTTGCAGGAAATATATTGCCTTCATCGCAATCCGTTATAATCAGTAAAATTTATCTTAAATGATGATTATTTGGTAACTACTCAGGTATCAGGAGCGAGGAGTCGGGAGTCAGGAAAACAGCGCTATCATTAAGTTTATTAGTTGCTTTATTGCAAAGTACTTATCCTTGATTTATGAAAACGAATATTCTTAGTTAGCACGACTCTATCTGACACCTGACCCCTCGCTCCTGACACCTGAGTAGTTACATTATTTATTTCTTTTCACTAAAGGTAAAATAATTATACTTTGTACAAAAATATGCGCTTGAAACAAGTAACTGCGTAAGCTTATAACCAACTAGTAGTAAGTACTTAGTTGGACAAAAATAAAAGACACAATATATTTTTTCAACCACATAGATACATAGGGCACATAGGTGTTATTCTCTACGTGACTTATGTACCTGTGTGGTTAAAATACTACGCTTAATTTTGTCCAGGTATTTTACCTAGTGGTATAACCCATAATTAAATGCCTATTAAAATGCGCCTATTTTTTCGTAAGACAAGACAAGGAGAAGGAAGATAGCCTTCGCTCTCTGACTGATGAATAACGCAGTATTAGGAATGGTGAAAAAAGAGGCCAGTTTAATGGGTAGATAATTATGGGTTGTATCACTAGTGTTAAATAATCGACACTTTATGATGAATGCAGTTGTTGAAGGTTATCTGTGGAGAGCTATTTCTTGGACTACTGCCTAATCTGTTGCAGCAGTTGTAGAAATGATAGCTAAAGGGCAATTGCCTCAAAAGGATTTTTAAAACAGGAAGATATTCCTTTTGATATATTTATAGAAATAGAGAATGGAAGATTATTTATAGTAACGACAAAAGAGCGTAGACAATTTATATTTTATAAGTTTTCTCACAATATAAAATAGTCCATTTTGTCTACGCTAAAAAAAACCTCAAACAATTATACATATCGAAATTGGTAGCGAACCGCTTTCAATATTACCCTAATTGCATCTTGAGTTTGAAGGGAATAAAGGTTTGATCTACAAATACATGCCTATTCACTAACATAGCAAGTAAGTACAATTATAGATCCTATATAAATTGCATTTAGGGAAGGAACAAGAAGCTACAATATTTCGATAACGATCGAAAGTAGGCCTAATATTTAAGAAGAGTAGATATTTTGAATGAGGAGTTTCCTTTTTCAAAGAAACTTTTGCAAATGTATTCTTTTATTTTAATAAAAATAAGATTTTTTTTGTTAAAATTAGTTTTCTTGCTGGGAAACTACAAATAAATTGCTGTAAACAACATTAGATAGCCTAATGAAACACAAAGACAATGTTGAAGTTGTTTAAAATGAAGGAATACCTCCTTCGAAATGAAATAAATTCCTGTTACAGTGTATTTAGGGAGTAGGAAATAAATAAGGAATGAGGAGATAATAAATGTTACAAGTTGGGTTAGTCATTTTTCTGTCTTAGGAAGCCAAAAAACTAGTGCATAGCAGGGCTACGGACTCTT
>JALZWC010000863.1 GCA_023300255.1 Saprospiraceae bacterium
CTAACAACTAATTAGCCACTTGAGCTAAATACAACACTATTTAAAATGGTACGGGTAATTCTTCTGAATAATATTCGTACCATTTTAATTAGTACTCCCTTCAAATGCTTTCTTTTCATTATATAAATAGGCCTGAAAAGCAGGTAACTAAGCATAAAGTCCCCTCATTAACTGTTTGGTAACAAGGAAAATGATCATTTATACTTGAATCCTTTTTCAAAAGGTACTAAATGTGTTACTTTTGCGCGGAATTTTCGTTCTAACAATATAAGTCGGTTCTGTTTTCGTTAGTCTAAACATAATCTAATTTCCAAACCGATTGTTTTTACATTTAATAACCTACAAATTAAAATAGATACATTATGAGTTTTGTTCATTCAAAAGGT
This sequence comes from Saprospiraceae bacterium, assembly GCA_023300255.1. GTDB lineage: Bacteria > Bacteroidota > Bacteroidia > Chitinophagales > Saprospiraceae > JAFMDF01. The sequence goes on from JALZWC010000863.1 coordinate 387, forward strand.
TTCAAGTACTTAAAGAATTTGATTATTGGTCTTGGTGCAGCAGTAGTTTTGATCGGTGCACTTTTCAAAATTCAAAGTTGGCCTTATGCAAGTGAGATGTTGACAGCTGGATTAGTAACAGAAGCAATTCTATTTGCTATGTTAGGAATTTTAGGCCCTGAAAAGGAATATTATTGGGAGAAATTATATCCAGGATTGGATGAGCATAACGCTCGAGTTACTCCATTAGCGGCTGGAGCAGGAGCTGGAGCAGCAGATATGCCAGGACTAAATGGTCAAGTAGTAGAACAACAGTTAGGCGGTATGTTATCAGAATTACAAGGAATGTCTAAAAGTCTTGGTTCTTTGAAAGCATTGCAAGAAGCTGATTTTTCTGGTGCAGGAGAGCAGTTAAAAACAATGAACAACTTCTATACAAAGTTGAATGATGCAATGGCTGATTTAACGGATTCTGCTGGTGAAGCTAAAATCTACAAAGAGCAAATGTCTTCTTTAAATAGAAATTTGGGTTCTTTGAATTCCGTATATGGTAACATGCTTAACGCAATGTCTCCTAAAGCTTAGGAATAATGAAAAAATAATTTCAGACTCTTGGGTAGATTAATTTGCCCAAGGCTCTAAACTTATTTCTACATCATTCCTTAATTGCAGTTGCAATTAACTCCCTTGACAGAATTTTAATAATAATAAAAAGTTATAATCACATTATAACTCCAAAATAAATAATCATATGTCTTTACCTAAGGAACCTCGGCAGCTGATGATTAATTTAATGTATTTAGTATTGACAGCAATGCTAGCATTAAATGTATCTGCGGAGGTTATGAATGCTTTCAAGACGATTGATGATAGTTTGGTAAAAACCAATACGATCACTGATAAAGCACTTGACGAGCAACAAAAACAATTAGATGTCTTATTGGCAGAAGAAGCAAAAAAAGATTTCCGACCATTAGGAGAAGGAATCAAAGAAATTAGAACGGCTTCTAAAGAGTTTACAGATTACGTAGAAAGCATCAAAGATCAATTGATTGATGCTGCAGGTGATAAGAATGGAAGCCATGATGATGGTGATTACTTATATGCAGAAGATCCTTTGAAAAAAATGATCAGAGGTAAAAAAAATAAGGATGTCACTACTCGAATGTTAGTAGAAGAAGGAATGGGCGATGATTTAGAAACTAAAGTAGGAGAAGCTAGACAAAAGTTCATTGAAACTTATCGCGCTATCTTAAGCAAGCCAGAAAATGCTAAAACTTTTGGTTTCCGTACAAAAGCAGGAAAGGTAGATACTAAAGCTATTGAGGCAAAGATTTCAGCAATGGAAGCTAATATTGCTTTGGATATAGATCAAAATTGGGCAGAAATTTCTGAAGGTAAAACGAGTTGGGCAGATTTCCGTTTCCGTCAAATGCCTTTGATCTCTGTTTTACCATTACTAACTAAATTCCAAACAGATGCTAAGAATGCGGAAGCATTTGCTGTAGGTGATTTGTCTGGTTTAGTAGGTGGTAAAGAAATCGTCTTCAATAAATTTTTCCCTGTAATCAACGCAAGAAAGGCGTACGTTATTAAAGGAGAAAAATTTGAAGCGGATATCTCTTTAGGAGCGTATAGCTCTGATATTCCACCAGAAAATATCAAGTTAACAGTTGATGGTGCTAGAAAGTCAGTAGGTAAAGATGGTGTCGCTAAGTATAGTGTACAAACAAGTTCTACTGGTAAGAAGACGATCAAATTAACAGCTACTGTTACCAATCCTTTAACGGGAGAGGTTTCTTCTTCTGCTCAAGATTTTGAATATGAAGTAGGTGTTCGTTCTGCGAACGTATCTGCTGATAAAATGAACGTGATGTATATTGGTGTACCAAATCCAATATCTGTAACGGCTGCTGGTGTTTCTAGTAATGAATTAAAAGTAAATTGCTCTGGATGTGATTTGAAAAAATCTGCTCAAGGCAAATATATCGCTACGGTATCTAAGCCAGGAGACATAACAGTTAATGTTTCTGGTGGTGGTTTACCAAATACACCTTACAAATTTAGAGTAAAGCGTATTCCTGATCCAGTTGCAAGATTGGGTAAGAAAGCAGATGGATCTATGGGTAATGGAGAATTCAAAGCACAACGAGGAGTTATTCCTTGGTTGGATAACTTTGATTTCGAAGCGAAATGTAAGATTGATGGCTTTACGCTAACAAGAGTGCCTAAGCGTCAAGATCCAATCCAAAATGCGAATAGAGGTGGTACTTTTGATGCTAAATCTCAGCGTCTAGTTGGTGCTGCTAAACCAGGTGATACTTACTACTTCGAGAATGTCAAGGCTAGATGCCCTGGTGATGCTGCGGGTAGAAAGATCAACACTATGGTATTTAAGATTAAGTAAATAATAAGTAAAAGGTAATAAGTAAGAGGTAATAGGTAATAAGTAGGCATTGCTTACTTATTACCTATTACTTTTTACCTATTACCTATTTAATTTGTCATCTTCTTGGCAAATTGATTCTCTAAATATACTTTTCCTATTTCAAAGGCGTTTATATTAGCGTGAGAAAGTGGAATAATCAGAAAATTAAAGAAAGCGTCTACCATTCTAGTCTTAACCACTTACTATAATAAGACCTTTCTAAATCCAACCTAACTACAGTTATGAATTTTAAGTTCTTTATCGGTTGTTTTTTATGCCTGTTTACACTACAGATAGCATATGCTCAAGTTCCAAGAGAAGTACGAACAGAAGAGGATGAAGAGGAATACGAGACTCCTTTGGATGGTATTGTTGAAAAAAGAATTGTCAATGAGCGTCGGGTATTACCCTACGATCCGATAAGAGAAGCAGATATTTTCTGGGAAAAGAGAATCTGGCGGATTATTGATGTTAGAGAAAAAATGAATCTAACATTTGCTTATCCAGAGATGCCTTTTTTCAAAATCTTAATGGATGCAGCTACAGAAGGAGAAATTACGGCCTATGGAACAGATGATGATAAATTTTCCTATCCTTTAGAGCCTGATGAAGTTGCTTCTATGGGAGCTACCGTGGATACGATTATCACTTTCGATCCAGAGACTTATGAAGAACAAATTCAAGTAGTCAGAAACGATTTAAACCCTGAAGATATTAAGCAATTCAGAGTAAAAGAAGTGTGGTTCTTTGATGAAGAGTCTTCTAGATTGGATGTAAGAATTTTAGGAATGGCTCCATTGCGAGATGAGTATGATGAGAATGGAAACTTTAAGTATACTTTACCTTTATTCTGGGTATACTATCCGGAATGTAGAGAAATACTAGCTCGATACCAAGTGTTTAATGAAGGTAATGATGCTAGTCCATTATCTTGGGAAGATCTATTAGAAATGCGTTATTTTTCTAGCTTTATCAGCAAGGAATCTAATGTATACGATAGAAAGGTTCAAGATTATTTAAGTGGTGTAGATATGCTCTTGGAAGCGGAAAAAATCCGTATGGAAATTTTCAATTTTGAGCATGACCTTTGGGAATATTAATTTTTTGTAAGTAATAGGTAAGAAGTAATAGGTAAGAAGTAGTAGGTAATAGGTATTTGATGCTTATTAGATGCTACAAAAAGGCAACTCTCGTTTGGGAGTTGCCTTTTTTCGTATATTGATGTTGTGTAAGGCAAAAAGTGAGAATAAATTGGTCGTTTTAAGCTAGTCCTTTTTTACTCTAAGATGAAGGAGTGTAAGCTCCTGAACCGCAAAGCGGATGGGCGGCTGAAAAACTAAGCATAGCTGGGCTACGGTTCTTTTTTCAGGA
>JALZWC010000864.1 GCA_023300255.1 Saprospiraceae bacterium
AAAGCTATTGCCTCTCTTATCAAGTCTGTACACCATTCTGCTTCCATTGTATTGGACAAAGACCAGTGTACTACGTAACGACTGTAAAGGTCTATTACATACACTACTGGACATTTTTCAAAAAAAGCAATATTTATTGTCTAAAAGCCTCTGCAGGAAATCAATAAAAGAGTTTAAATCCCTAAATTTATTATTGAGATAATCCAACCCTTTTGCAAAAATAGAGACAGCTAAAGTGACCGTTCCATTGTTAAATTTCTTCCAATCACTTTTCTTTTTAGATTTTAGTTGCTTTAACCCTTCTATAATACACAGTACGTAGAGGAAACTTGTAATAGCCATCATAAGCATTATCTTCAAAGAGTCTTTAAAGTTCATTGCTTCTAGATCAAAGCCGTTTGACTTTAAATGCTTAAAGCAACATTCTATAGTCCATCTGATTGGATAAGTTTGAATTATTTCTGTTTTATCTTTCAAAGTAGATATAAAATAAAGTAAGGGTTCTTTAGGATCATTTTTTGGATTCTTAATAATGACAAATGTGTAGGGTTTACCATTTATTTGAAAATATTTACTAACTCCTTTTTTCCTATACTTGGCAAATTTAGCCATATGAACTAGCTTACTATATCTCGCTTTTTGAAATATATCTTCACTTGATGCTATATTACTAGCTTCATTGATTTCTTCACAATAAGTTTTGGCTTTAAGTCGAATAATAAATCCTATATGATTGATTGTCAAATAATTAAACCAATCTCTACCTATATATTCTCTATCTGCTAGCAAAACTAAACCTGATAAATTTAATATCTTAGAAGCTTCTCCTATTACTTTTTTACGCTCCTCGAAACTACTGTGACCTTTCTTATTTATTTCTTCCCACCACAATGGAATCGATACGCCCTCATACACTATACATAAGGTAATTAGATGCACTTTCTTCTCGCCTAATAACCAGCTAGTACCATCTAAAGTTAAATATTTTACCGATTTCTTTTTACCGATTAAATACATAGATAGACAAACCAAACTTTTAATTAATTCTCGTTTCTCTTCTGTATTAAAGAATCGTATAAGTCGCTTATAATTTGATTCTGGTTTTGTCTCTAAATTACCTGTGACTTTGCCTAGTTTTTTCTTGACCTTATTTAGGTTCGTTGATTCTGATTCAAATATTCCTTCTGTGGTAATCAGTAAATTCTTTACTACTGTTTTATCATGTTTAGGAAAAAACGTCGTAATTTGCTCTATCAGTGGAAGTGCCATTTTTTAAGTTGTTTTGTTCAACTCAAATTTATTAATTAGCTTCCACTTTTTTACTCTTTTTCAAAAATGTCCAGTAGTGTAGATGGGTAGCCGAAGTCAGACGTAAAATATTGATAACGTGACGCTTATAGGAGTTGTTAGCAATCTGACAGCGTAGCGATCTGACTTCTAAATGTCTAGTAGTTTAGGTCTAGTAATTTAGCTTATGATTTTATTGATACTGGAGACCTCTCTTTTTCCATATTAACAGGATGATGAATTAGCAGTTTAGGCAATTCAATTTTGAATGTAGTCCCCTTATTAATTTCGCTTGAGATACTAATGCTTCCTTCAAATTCATCTACAATTTTTTTGCAAGTAGCAAGTCCTAACCCCGTACCTTCATACTCTTTTTTGGTATGTAAGCGATTAAACATAAGAAATATTTTATCAAAATATTCTTTTTCGATACCAATTCCATTATCTTCAATATAAATTGATTTTATCCCTGCGCTATTGTTGGTACAATAGACCTTTATGTTTGGATTTTCAGATTGGTTATATTTTATACCGTTTTCAATAATATTTTTAAATAATAAGAATATTTTTGAATGATGCCATTGCACATGGGGAAGTTTGGAGACTTCAAAAAATATATTTTTAGAATCAGAATTATTCTGTGCTATTTGAATTATCTCCTCCACCAATTCGTTTAGGTCAATATTTTCTTTCCCTACAACGGTAGTGCCCGAAAGTCGAGAAAATTCGAGTATATCTTCTATGAGTTGACTCATTCTTTTTCCACTACTTTCAATGAAAGTCAACCAATCATTGACAGGAGTGTTTTCCTCTCGTCCAAACTTCATTCGAAGTAATCGGGTGAAATTTAGAATATTATTTATTGGGCTTTTGAGATCATGAGAAGTGATATAAGCGAATCGCTCTAACTCTTTATTAGAATGTTCTAGTCTTAGATTAGCCTTTAATAATTCCTTTGTTTTTGAATTAATCTCCTTATTTTTGTCGCTGATTCTTCGGTAACTCATTACTAGAAACCCAACTAGTAGTAAACCCAAAAGCATAAAAATAAGTAGTGAAATATTAAGAATATATTGGTTTTTTAGCTCTTTTTCCTTCAATTCTTTTTGGTAAGATTGCTCTGCGATTAATTGATCTTTTTCTGATATTTTATTATTTACATCTATGGCATGTTTGACTTTTATGGCACTCAGAGAGTCACTGAGCATATTTTTTTGTTCGTAAAAATTCAATGCATCTACATAGGAGGCTTCTGTTTTATAAATTTTATAAAGGCAATCACAAGCATCAATCTCTAGCTGTAGTATATTTTTTCTCCGAGCATCTTTAAGCGTTTTCGTACAAAAAAATTTACCTTTTTTAATATCTCTGGAGGAGTAAAAATTGCCGAGTGTAAGGGTAGTCTTAATTTTTCCAAAATTATACTTCACTCTTTTCGCTTCCTCTAAACTTTTTGTAAAATATTTCAACGCAGCTTTGTCATCGCCCTTTTGTTCCATTATAATCCCCTTTATTCTGTAGAAAGCAGGCATTGCTATTTGATCCGATCTATCTAGGTCAACTAATAACTCAATTCCTTCATTACATGCTTTATCAGCTGCTTTGTAATCCTCCAATTTTATATATACTTCTGCAAGCTGTGCAATAGCGACTCCTAACATTCTTCGTCTTTTCTCCACTTTTCTAAGAGCTGGAATTGCCTCTTTTAGATAAATGATAGCTGTTGTAGGATCCCCAATGTAACTATAGGCTTTTGCTAAGCTCACCATTAAAGGTGGGGTTTTTGCATACTCTCTCCCCTTAAAATAAAGATCCATTGATTTCCTTGGATTAATATGCCATAATTTATCACCGACCTCGTTGTAATAGTGAGCTATTGTTTTTTTTCCTTCATGGTATTTGGCGTAATGTTTAGCAGCCAATTCAAGATAGGTTTCACATAATTCTATTTGATTATATTTTGTATAGAAAGAAGCTAATTTTGCATAAGACCGTCCTGTACCCCAATGAAAATTTGCAGCTTTACTGACTTTTGCACTTTTTAAAAAATAATTGACAGTTTTTGTCGAATCTATTTCCGTATAGCGATAATATTTAGCTATACTCATTAAATTATTTGCTTGTAGTTCTAGTAGTCCTAATTCTTCAGCTATCCGTTCACTTTCTTCAAAATAAGCTAAAGACGCTAACCTTTTATCCGTTTCATAGAATATAAACCCCATGTTATGCTGTGCAATTGCTTCTGCTGTTTTATTATTGCTGACTTGAGATAAGTCCAATTCTTTTTTAGCAAGCATAAGTGCCTGCTTTAAGTCAATATTGAATAACTCATCAACTAATTGATCCATTAAGGTTAATCGTTCCGAATCTGAAGTTGCATTGGCAAGTACGAGATATAAACTATCTACTGTGGTTGTTTTTCCATAGGTAGGAGGAATTTCTACAAATATTAGTATCAATAAAAGATGCATCCAAGATAACTGAAAGATATATCTCGATTGGGTAGTTTTTTCGATCATAGTGTGTGTGTTTAAAAACTATATATGTTTGGGATAGGGAAGTGGAGGCAGACTCCTGAAGGACTGGGAATAGAGATCAATTTATTGGTCTCAAAAATTCGACAAGTTTATCGAACAACCAAAAGTAGTTGACATTTTTAATGCTACGAAGTATTGTCCGCTTTAAGAAACCTTGCTCTTCTGATAGCCAGCTCACGGG
>JALZWC010000865.1 GCA_023300255.1 Saprospiraceae bacterium
CTTATTTCGGGAGTGGCAAAGAAAAATGAAATAACATAAATGTAAAAAACTGATTATTAGTGTTTTAAAGGTATCAGAAAAAATTAAGCGTTAAGTTATATATACCATAGCCTTGACAGGCAGGCAGGGAAAACTAGCGGAAAAATCTATTTTCAGAATATATGTTTATTATTTAGAAACAACCCTACTGTCTACAAAATAATTGCTCTTTAGACAGCGCTAATTTCTCACAATCTTTTAAAATGAAAAAAATATACTTTTCCATACTTGCTTTAGGTCTTTCAACGATCTTTACTTTCGGACAAGCCGTTGAATCGAAGCAAAGAATGATGATTACTAAAGTAACGGCAACTTGGTGTCCCAATTGCGGTACAGATGCATGGGATACAAATAAAGACCTGATAGCTTCTTATCCAGACGATGCTATATTCTTATCTGCACATGAAAGTACTTCTAGTAATTTATTTACTACTACTGCTAGGGACTTTGCGAACAATTTACCACAGTCTATAGGGCAGCCTCTATTTTATTTAAATAGAACTCGACATAATAATGGTACGGTAATGAATGCCGTAACGGAACATGTAGCCCAGATTAAAGACCAAATGCCAGTCGTAAATACAGGGCTAGAGATGCAATTGGAAGGTGCAAAGATCTCTGTAAAGGCTAAAGTTCAATTCTTTCAACCAGCAGATGGAGAATACTACATCTCTTTATTTGTTATAGAGGATAATGTGATTGAAGACCAAGCTAGTAGAGGAAATAGAGTATCTCATCCAAAGGTCTTACGTGGAAGATTAACGCCTACTACTTTTGGAAATTTGATCGTCGATGGTGCAGTGGAAGCTAATCAAACTTATGACTTTAGAATAGATAGCGCATTAAATGGGGATTGGGATGTAGAAAATTTAGAGATAGCTGCGGTTATATGGAAGAAGGTCGGAGCGGATTATGAATTTGTCAATACCTCTTCTGTAGAGACGTTCTCTACTTTTACTACTTCTATCAATCACTTAGAAAAAGCAGGTGTTGAATTAAGCGCTTACCCTACTAATTTAAAGACGCAAGGAACGATAGCTCTTAACTTACCTGCTGCTTTAGATAATGTGTCTTTGCAATTAATTAATAGCAATGGTCAATTAATAACTCAATTGTATAAAGGTAATTTGAGTACGGGTACGCATCAATTTGGTTTGACTAAAACAGCTAATTTAGCAAGCGGTATTTATGTGGTAAGATTGGTGCAGGATGGACAATCTATTACTAAGAAAATTGTTGTTCAATAGAATATTAATCTTGATTCTTTAGCATTTTTTGTAGAAAAGTAGCTTAGACCTCTGGTCTGAGTAGCCTTAACGCATTGCTACTCAGACCAGAGGTCTAAGCTACTTTTCTACATTTGTCAACTTACCTCAAATCTTCCTTAATAAACTTTCCAGTCTGAATAAAACCGCCTCGCTTAATAGCTATAAAATGTAAGCCATTATCTAGATCTGAAATATCTAAGGAGTAATTATTAGAATAAAATTCCATTGTCTTTATAATTCTAGTATGGCCTAATCGGTCATAAATAGTAATGGTAGTCTCTTGGTTCGTTCCCATTCCTTCCAATACAATTTGTAAATTTAACTGCGCTGGATTCGGATAAAGATAGATTCCTTTTTCAGAGCCAATACCTAATCGAGGAGTCTGATTCCTTGAATCAACTAATGCACAGGTAGCAGCATCTATTGTAAAGTTGTAAGTACATTCGATGTCTGATCTATCCTGTACGATCATTTCATTGAAGGCTTTCTTAGTCGTTCGGAAAGAGGCTAATTGATTATAGACACCAATATTATTTCCTAAGACATTTGATATCGTATAACTATTTCCAATCTTACTTCCAGTTACTAATAAGTCAAAGAAAATAAACTCCCCTTCACAACTTAAGTTCAGTACCCGTACACCCATTATGGTACAAACATCACAAGGTTTATCTTCTCCAAGTGTAACTGGCTTTAGATCTTGACTGTAGGTACAATCATACCCTCCAGAAAAAACGGCTTTTAAGGTTATTTTTTGATTATTAGCTGGTATTTTACAGTCATAAAAAGTATGGAAATCAGGTCCAAGTAACCTTGCACCAGCGACCCAGCCTTCTTGAAGTCCTTTTATTTCTAATTGTCCCACCTTCGGAGGATTGGTATAATGAACAGTTATATCCGCATGAAAATAGTCATCTGAATATTTCAGATTTGTTCTATTATCATTACAGGTTCTAATATCATTAATCGCAATAAAATGAATACCACAATCGGCTGAATATTTTGTTGTTGCTGTTGCTTCACTATCATTTGGATTAAATATAACACTACTACAATTAGGTGCAATCAAGAGATTACCCGCAGCAAAATTGCAAACTTCATTACCGGTATAGGCAACAACTAAACTAACTGGTTGCCCATCTGCTCTAAAAGTTTGTTGCCTTAAAGTAATATCTCTTCTGAGCATATTAGCAGGAAATTCATAGTAAGTATTTAGGTCTCCTGAAATTGTCACTCCACCACTCTGTGGAGGATAATTGAAATAAATACTTACATCTGCCTGAAAAGTTTTAGTGGCCGGATCACAAGCAGTTTCATTGTGAATAATAATTGTTTCTATACTAGGCGCATCACAACCGCAGGCTGTATTTGTTACTTGAAATTTGTTATTCGGACAAGCATCTAAGCAATCTACTACGCCATCCTTATCTAGGTCTTGCGTTTCTAATAATAGATCCACCGCACAACCACAACTTCCTGCCGATAATTGTTTGGAAGGATTTAATGGGCACACATCTATACAATCTGCTACACCATCATTGTCTGAATCCTGCATACTGTCCACTTTGCCACACCCACAAATACCAGGTGCTATTTTTAATGGATCATTTGGGCAAGCATCTATACAATTAGCTACACCATCACGATCATTATCTGGAAAGTTTTCATCAATCAACATATCGCCATCATTATCTATTCCATCGCAGGCTTCTGTAGTAAAAATAGTACAACCTATAATAGGAACACAATTACAATCAACTATTGCCATACACTGCCCCTCGCAACTAGGTAATGCTTTGGGTATACATTGACAATCAATTAATTCTTCACAGTTCAGATCACATACTGGCACTTCAATAGCAGTACATTGACAGTCCATTAATTCTTCACAGTTTGGATCACAGATTGGTGCTGTAACAGCATCACATTTACAGTTGGATGGATTATAGCGTTCGCAAGTAGGATGGCATACTGGAAAATCAATAGGGTCACAACCACAAGTTTCAGCGTTATATACTTCGCAGTTTGGATCACAGATCGGTGCTTCTATAGGGTCACAGCTACAAGTAAGCGTATTATACACTTCACAGGTCTGATTACAAATAGAAACTTCTATAGGATCGCAGCCGCAAGTTGTTTCATTATAAATTTCACAAGTTGGATGACAATCTGGAATTTCTATTGGATCACATCTACAAGTAGCTGTGTTATAGATCTCGCAGGATAGATTACACTCAGGAGTCGGTATTGGATCACAGCTACAGGTTTCTGAATTATACACCTCGCAGGTAGCATGGCATGTTGGCTGCACTATTGGATCAC
>JALZWC010000866.1 GCA_023300255.1 Saprospiraceae bacterium
AAAGCACATTCGCATAATGATTACGAGCGGCTACAGCCATTGGAGGATGCGCTAGCAAATGGATTTACGAGTGTAGAGGCGGATGTATTATATATCTATGGTCGCTTGTATGTGGGACACAATATGCCAGATTCTAAAAGACACTCCCTACAACAATTAAGCAAACAATATTTGAAACCATTATATAAACGATATAAGAAAAACAATGGAGCTATTTATTCTAATTATGAAGCGCCCTTTTATTTGTGGATTGATATAAAATTTGAACCAACTAAAACTTATAAAAAGTTGAGAGAAATTTTATATCCATTTCGAGAAATGTTGAATTACTATGAAAATGGAGAATTTCATAAAGGAGCGATTACTATTATTTTGTCTGGAGAACGACCTTTTAAATTACTCTTAAATGATTCCCTTCAATTAATGACATTAGATGGTCGACCGAGTGATCTAGTAAAAAAATATCCTACTCATTTAATGCCTTTTATTAGCGAACATGCTGGTAAGGTGGCAGGAACGGATGATTATACAAAAGTAGGCGCAACAGAATGGGGTCGAATACAACATTTTATAGAAGAGGTGCATGCACAAGATAAGAAAACCCGTTTATGGGCGACACCTGAGAATGAGCAATTATGGCAGCAATTGTTAGATTTAGGTATTGATTTGATTAATACAGATGATTTGGGGAGATTGCGTTCGTTTTTGATAGGTCATTAACTATCAAGATGTAACGGGGCCGAAGCTATGCTCCTTAAAGTAATAGAATAAAAATAGTTCTATAGACGGGGTCGGGGCGATGCCCCTTTAATATTGAAAAGAGCGTAGCTGCGGACCCGTCTATAGCAAAAAACATCAATCAAGAATATAAGGAGCATAGCTTCGTCCCCGTATATACATCACTTCATTTTTAAATAACTTCTAATACTCCCTTTGTAAGCTTTTAGGCAGAAACAATTCCCTTTCCTTTATTTTAGCAAGAGAATATGCCTTATAATTGTGATAGTTAAGTTTATTTCCTATTCCCATAGATAGGGGTAAAGCTTTCTTTTTCTTGTCTACTATTTGACAGTTCTATTACTAGTACCTTTTCAAAAATAAAACAGATGCTGAGCAGACTACATACACTATTATACTTTATAAAGTATAAAATTGGTAGATTGCATAATTGTTTAACTGCACTCGTGGTATGGACAATCACACAATCATACAATCACACAATCGATTTTATCTATAAACTTCATTCATATAACGGATTTTACAATTTTTTAAGTACCAAAAAAAGGTCATTCCTTAAACTGATTTACACATTAGAGAAAGGTTTGCGGGGCTGCACGAGTCTAGTAAACCTCTCTTTTTTCTTCCTTTTTTTTCTTCCGCTTTCGCTCTCTGCTCAAAACACTTGTCCTGCTTGTGAAGTGGCAATACCTGATTCTTTGCAAGTCGATACTTTTTTTTTACAAGATTTATCGGACGGTTCTTTTCAAGTACCTTATGAGGGCAACCTCTCTTTTCGATTACCTGTGAATACGACAGAGGTTTTATATTTAGATCCCTCCTTGCCATCGAATATCAATATTAGTAGTATCAGAATAAGTTCTATTAGCAATCTGCCAGCAGGTTTGATTTGGGAAGCTAATCAATCGAATTATTCTTTGCCAGAAGATCGGAATGGCTGTGTGCGTATCTGCGGTACGCCCTTACAATTTGGTTTGTTTGAAGTAGATATTACGGTCACCGCACAAGTTTCTATTTTATCGAGAGATGCGACCTTTAATCGGACTTTATACATTGCGCCACCTAATAGTGATAACCAAGGATTTTCTATGACGAATAATATTGGATGTGGTCGTACACAAGTGGCTTTTGAAAATAACAATCCAAGTAATGGGCAAGCAGGTTTTTCTTATCAATGGGATTTTGGTAATGGTGATACTAGTAATGCGGAAACACCAGCAGAGCAAGTATACGACCAGCCTGGTGTGTACCCTGTAAGCTATCAAGTAATCATAGATACCATAGGAGCTACATTAACGGATATAACCATAATAGATTCAGACTGTAATGATATTTTTGGAAAACCAGATTTTTATATTCGTTTGTATGATGCTTTGGATACCTTAGTATTAGAAACAGCATTGCCAGATAATACAAACCCTCCAATTAGTCTACCTTTAAATTTTAGATTGGCTTCTGATTCGTATCGCTTAGAGGTATGGGATAATGATAGTGGATTAGGCTTTGATGATGATTTATGTGGTATAGTACAGTTTGAATCAACAACCATAGACACGCTAAAGGAGGGTGATTTGAGGGTCAAGGTATCTATTATTCATACGCCAGATACAGTTCAAGTGATAGATTCGGTAATTGTTTTTGAGTTACCAACTATACCAACTATTCAATTTGAAAGTGCTAATTTTTGTAATGGTGATTCGATGTTATTAACTTCTTCTTATACGGAAAATGTAGCTTGGTTTTTTGAGGGCTTACCAATTGTAGATGCTAGACAAGCGTCTTTTGTGGCGAGTACTTCAGGAGAATACCATGTTAGTCATACGAGTTTAGATGGTTGTGTTATTTTTTCAGAGCCTATTTTCTTAGAAACAATTGAGATACCAGGTGCGCCTGTTTTTTCGAATAATGAAAATGTATTAAGTCTTTTTAATCCAGCTATTTTAGAAAATGATTTTAGCTTGCAATGGTATCAAGAAGATAATTTATTAGAAGAGACGGGCTTGGAAATATGTGTTTCGGAAAATGGATTATATGGCTTGGAGTTAATAGATGAAGCGACGGGCTGT
>JALZWC010000867.1 GCA_023300255.1 Saprospiraceae bacterium
AGATTCCTTTCTATCATCTCTACCTCTAGATTCCTTTCTATCGTCTCTACCTCTAGATTCTTTTCTATCATCTCTACCTCTAGGTTCTTTCTTATCGTCTCTACTTCTAGGTCCCTTTCTATCATCTCTACCTCTAGAAGGTCTTCTATCATCTCTACCTCTAGGACCTCCTCTACGTCCACCTCTAGATTTTCGTCGACTTCTTTTTTCTGGTGGTAATTCAACTGCGCCTGTTACATCTTCAAAATCAAAAGTTACTTCATCATCGTCTGCTAAAATGCTTGAATCTACTAATTCCATTGGCTTTTCGCCATCAGCATTAATGCTCATAATTTCCTTCACACGATCTACACTTAAGGTGTAAAAATTACCTCGCTTTCCAGGATTATCATAAGTATAAACCATCTGACGTTTGAATATATCTGTTTTAATCAAAACAGCCATTCCAACCTCTGTATATAATCGTTCATGTTTTACTGGAAAATCTTGTAAAGCATCCATGTAAGTATCTAACTCATAGTTTAGACAGCACTTCAAACGACCACACTGTCCAGATAATTTAGATTGATTAATTGCTAGATTTTGATACCTTGCTGCTCCAGTCGTAACAGACTTAAAGTTAGTTAACCAAGTAGAACAACATAATTCTCTACCGCAAGAACCTAAGCCTCCTATACGAGAAGACTCTTGTCTAGCGCCTATTTGGCGCATCTCAATTTTTACTCTAAATTCCTTTGCGTAGTGGCGAATTAACTCTCTGAAATCCACCCGCCCATCTGCGGTATAATAAAATGTAGCCTTTCTTCGATCTCCTTGGTATTCTACATCCCCCAACTTCATATCCAAATTAAGCGTCCGTGCAATCGCTCTAGCACGAATCATCGTATTCCTTTCTAATGCTCGAGCATCTTCTAGTTTTTCTATATCTCGATCATTCGCAATACGAATAAGCTTTGGAAAAATAGTTGTATCGGATACCTTTTTCTTTTTCATTTGCAAACGAACTAACTCGCCTGTTAATGAAATTCGACCAACATCATATCCACTTGCAGATTCTACCACTACTGTATCTCCTATTATAGCTCTTACATAAGTTGGATTCTGGTAAAAAGCTTTTCTAGAACCATTTTTAAAACTTACTTCTACGATATCATATAACTCGCTATCTGAAATATCCATTTTAGCAAGCCAATCGAATGTATTTAATTTATTACAACCTCCTGAGGAGCAACCGCCATTACTATTGCAACCTTTCGTTTTCCCGTCTGCTGACGTTCCACATGATGCACAACCCATTTATATATTGATTTTAGGGAATAGAAAATAAATAAAGCGCCCATGTAGGACACTTTTTTTTGCTTACGCCCTTATGTTTTAAAGATTTGGTGCAACTGTATAGATGCATCCAAACCAAGAATCTTTGTGTTCGCATTCCGCTCTACGGCGTACGAACACTCGTTAAATAACTGGGAAATGGGCTCTAGATGGCTAAAAGTCATAACTTTCGATAGGTTCTTTGCAGTTTCTAATTCGGACGGTCTTAGACGCACTAATTGACTACCTGTTAAAATATAGACCATAAACTCTCGAATAAAATGCAAACCATATTGAAAAAAATGCTTTTGCTTTTCTCTACCTAAGGCGGCAAATTGCTCTGCCCAAGGCACTAGTTCTGCTCCATTCCCTTTGTAGCACTTCCGCATCCATTCTAAGAATAACGTTGCGTTGTCATTTTCAGTGTCTTTAATCAACGTAAGTGCTTCATTAAAGTTACCATTTGCAAGATGAGCTGCTGCTGCTGCTTGCTCTTCCGAAATGGTCGCTTTTTTCACTAAACCACTGATAATCAGTTCATCTGGTAAAGCATTAAACTTTACAATTTGACAACGCGATAGAATGGTATTTAAAATGCGCTCTTGTGCTTCTGCCACCAAAATAAATATTGTATTCACTGGTGGCTCTTCTATTAACTTTAATAACCGATTACCTTCTTTCTGTAAGTATTCAGGTAACCAAAGAATCAAAATCTTATAATCTGATTCAAATGACTTTAAACTCAGCTGCTTTATAATCCGCAGACATTCGTCTTTATTGATATTCCCTTGCTTATTTTCTGCCCCAATGAATTGTAACCATTGGTTGACTTCCATATAGGGATTCTCTAATATCGCAGAACGCCATTGCGTAATATATTCTAGACTGGTTAAATTCGAACCTACAAAAGGGTAAGAAAAATGTAAATCAGGATGTATTAGTTTACTTGCTTTTTGACAATGGCTACAAACGCCACAGCTCTCCCCATTTGTTTTTTGTTCACACAAAATGTATTGAGCTAAAGCCAAAGCCATTGCTAATTTGCCACTTCCTGCAGGTCCAAGGAATAACATCGCATGAGGAATACGCGCAGTATCCACCAATTGAGTAAGGCTTTTCTTCACCTTTTCTTGGCCTATAACAGTAGCTAATTGCATGTTTTTAGTTAACTGAGTAACAATTAAAGAATAACTTATTCTTTATTCGTTCCCAACCAATTCACAATAATTTCATCAGTAGGACTAACATTGGAAGGATAGGTCGCCACGAGTTGCCCCTGCTCATCTAATAAATACTTTTGGAAATTCCACTTGACTTCTGAATCTAGGACACCATTGGCAGACTTTTGTGTCAACCATTCGTAGACGGGCGTTTGGTCTGCCCCTTTTACCGATACCTTAGCTGTTAGTGGAAATTTGACGCCAAATCGAGCAGTGCAAAAAGCTTGAATCTCTTGATTAGATCCCGGTTCTTGACCACCAAAATTATTAGCAGGAAAACCAACAATGACTAGATCTTCAGGAAATTGTTCAGATAACTCCTGAAGCTGCTGATATTGAGATGTGAAGCCACATTCTGAGGCTACATTAACGACCATTATTTTTTTACCCTTGAAATCGGCAAAACTAATTTCTTCCCCCTCTATACTCTTTACGATGAATTTATGTATGGAATTCAATGAATTTTCATTTAATCGGTTATTCTACTTCCTCTTTGAAATTATTTACACAATTCTTTACACACATTGTTAATAACTTCTTTACCCAGATTACTTGTATCCCTACAAAATTACACTATTTTATAGTTGAATAGAGCGTATTCTAAAGATTATCAATGAGCTTCCTCAAAAAACGTACTATTCGTTTGTCTTTTTTACCACGGATTCACGGATGACAAGCATTTTGCCTATCTTAATCCGTGAATCCGTGGTAAAATATCAACGATTTAATTGAAATAGTTGAACAAGAATATTACTCTCCAAAAATATCATTCAAAATACTAGCCAAACGGTATCCAGCTACTGCCAATCGCTCTTTTACCACTTTTTGGCCATTTTTTAAATACATTGCAGAAGGCTCATCTCCTTCTTTAATCCATTTTTGGTACCCATCCTCTTTTACCTCATTTACCCCTTTATAGCCATACTTTATCGCCAGTTTGTGGCTTTCTAATGCCCAAAAATCAGGGTCTAGCTGGTCATTACAAGAAAAGTAATCTTGTGGATATTCGGTCATTAATTCATCTGCAAATCCTTTAATACGAAATACTTCTGCCCCTTCTAACTCGTCTTTCTCTTTGCCATACGGATTAATATCATTCAAATCACTTAAATAGCCACAACCATCATCCCATAAAGCATGCATATTCCGCCATTCTCCTTTCAAGCGAAAAGCGTTTCCGCCAGCATTGCCACCTGGATGTTCGTCATCATGTACAGAAGTACTGTGTAAAGGCTGGTGCAAATCTGCTACTAAGTGTACCAAAAAAGCCAAGTGCCTCGCCTTATCCACTGGTTTAGATTTGTCACTTTTTAACACTGTTTGCATTTGATTAATTGCCCAAATAATATCAACAACAGGTGGATCTGCGAGTGGTAAACGAGATCTGTTCAAGGGTATATTTGTATAATGCCAGGTATCAAAAGAACGTACACCTTCTGCTTTCAAATCGTCTGGCCAAGGTCCAGTCGCAATAAAATGATTCACATAAGGATAATCTCTTTGAAGTAACTTTGTCAATTCCTCTACTTGCTTTTTTGCCGCTGGATCTAAATTTTCATAGGCAATCATAGCCGTAACTAAATGTCCAGGGTCCCACCAAGAAAATAAGGAAGTGGAATAAATGAAGAATACTAAACAAAGGGTGGCTATTTTTTTCATGTTTGTTTTTTTTTAGAATAGAGAAGCGAGAGTAGAGAATAGAGATGTATTTCGTTTAAAAGTAGACGATATTCCGTTTTTGTTTAAACGAAATATATCTCTGCTTTCGGTTCTCTACTCTCTATTCTTTATTACACGCCCCGCTCCACAATATCCTTAACTGCTTCCTCAAAGGTAGGAAATTGAAAAGAAACTCCGTGTTCCTCCAATCGTTTTGGCAAAACTTTATTACTATTTAAAACGACATCAGCCATTTCGCCCATTCCCAAGCGCAAAGCAGCAGTAGGAGCAGGTATCACCAATGCTCTTTTACCTAGTGCCTTCACCATTCTTTTTGTCAAGTCCTTATTAGTCAATGGATTAGGCGTCGTCGAATTATAAACCCCTTCCATTTGTTCCTCTTCCATAGCTTTTAGAAAAAATTGACAAACATCATCTATATGAATCCAAGAATACCATTGTTCACCAGTACCAAAATAACTAGCTGTGAAAAAATTTAAAGGCAACAACATTTTTTGCAAGGCGCCACCTTTCGTAGATAGCACAATACCGATCCTAAAAGCCACTGTTCGAATACCCGTTGTAGTAGCAACAGCCTCAATTGCATCCTCCCATTCTTCGCAACATTGAACCATAAAGCCTCCTTTGCCGATAGCCGATTTTTCTGTCAATACCTCATCTCCCCTATCTCCATAAATACCAATAGCCGCAGCCGATAAATAGGCCTTCGGTTTTTGAGCCAGATTTTTTATAGCTTTAGCCAACAAATCGGCTCCTTTTACTCGACTGTCAATCAATAGCTTTTTTCTAGAAGTCGTCCAAAGACCATCCGCAATACCTGTGCCTGCTAGATTAATGACATACTCCACGCCTTGAAGTGCGGCAGCTTCTATCGTCCCTTTTTCAGTATCCCATACAAAAGTAGGATAGGTGGCCTTTGGGTTCTTTTTACGACTCAAATGCACTACCTCGTACCCTTTATCGTTTAATAATTGACTGAGATGGGTACCTACTAATCCTGTACCACCTGCTATTAAGACCTTTTTCATATTCCTGTTAATTTTTAAGAGACTTATTACTCTTTAAAAAATGAGTATATGCATTATAGACTTTTTCGATAGTTTTCTTTAAAAAATCAGTGCATAGCCCCGCTACGGACTTATTTTTTAAGGGAAAATAGCGAAAAAATCTATTTTCAGATAGTTGTTTGTTAAAGAGTAACAAGTCTATTATAACGTGAGTTTTGGGGCTACCCGCCTAAGATTGTTCCTTGAGTTTAGTTTGCAGTATGGGCAATCCCTTGTGGTTGCCCTTGCTAAGTAGGGCAACCACAAGGGATTGCCCAT
>JALZWC010000868.1 GCA_023300255.1 Saprospiraceae bacterium
ATTTTTACCATGAAAAAACTAAGACTTGCATCAGCACGAAGCCACGAAGCACTTAACTTTGTGCCTTTGTGCCTTTGTGGCAAAAAAACTTACCTACGAAAAAGAACAACTATGTATAAAATCATCTTGATAGCCAGTTTATTTTTTACAAACTTATTACTAGCACAACAGCCAGCCACGCTTATCTTAAACCAAGCAGAGCGTGCTGCGGTCGTTGATGAAATCTTAGAAGATCGACTAGACAATTTATTGCCGCAATTAATGCGTCGATCTGGAATAGATCTATGGATTATTATTTCAAGAGAATACAATGAAGATCCCGTGATGAAGACGATGTTGCCAAGCACGTGGCTATCTGCTCGACGAAGAACCATTTTAGCTTTTTATGATAAAGGAGGAGAGGAGCCATTAGAAAAAATAGCCATTGCTCGATATGATGTAGGAAGATTATTAAAAGGTGCATGGGATCTAAATGTATATCCAGATCAATGGGATGCGCTGATGGAAATAATCAGCGATCGAAACCCAAAACAAATAGGCTTAAATCTTTCTGAAAATTTTGCATTGGCGGATGGCTTGGTCCATACGGAATATAAAGAATTTATGGAGGCACTACCAGATACTATGGAAGATAGGGTGGTGTCAGCAGAGAAATTGTCTATTGCCTGGTTGGAAACTAGATCGGAAAGAGAATTAGAAATTTACCCGATGATTTGCCATCTAGGGCATCAAATCTTACAAGAAGGATTATCAGAAAAGCATATTCATCCTGGTATAACGACTACTTCTGATGTGGAATGGAATTTACGCCAATTAGTAACGGACTATGGTTTGGATACTTGGTTTCATCCCTCCGTTTCCGTTCAAAGATCTGACGAAGGAAATGAAGAATTTTTACGCTCTTTTTCCCGTCGACCAGACCGCGAGGTAATTCAGTTGGGAGATTTATTACATGTAGATTTTGGGATTACTTATTTACGATTAAATACAGATCAGCAGCAACATTTTTATGTGTTAAAGCATGGAGAGGAAGAAGTGCCAACATATCTAGAAGCAGCTTTCAAAAATGGTAATCGTTTACAAGATATTTTAGTCAGTCAGTTTAAAGCAGGTAAGTCCGGTAATCAAATACTAGCGGATGCTTTGAAACAAGCAAAAGCAGAAGGTATTAATGGCTCTATTTATACCCATCCGATTGGCCTGCACGGTCATGCTGCAGGACCAACGATTGGTATGTGGGATCAGCAGCAAGGGGTCAAAGGAAAAGGAGATTATCCATTATATGCCAATACGGCTTATTCTATAGAATTATTTGCGGCGACAGAAATCCCAGAATGGAAGAAAATTGTTCGAATTATGCTAGAAGAGGATGGCGTATTCACTGGGGAAGATTTTTATTTTATAGATGGTCGGATGGAAAATATATTGCCAATTCCTAGAAAAAAGTAAAGGTATGATTGCAAAAAACAACGGTTTATTTAAAATAGCAGCATTAATAGTTGATTTTAACGTTGATTTCTATTAAAAATCAAATTTCTTTTTAATAAAATCTATATCTTTGCGCTCATTTTCGTGAAATAGAAAAAAGTAAAAGATATGAATACGATAGCATTTTCTGGTACAGTAAGAGACGGTATAGGTAAGAAAGCTTCTAAAGCAGTTAGAAACGAAGGAGGTATCCCATGTATAATGTATGGTGGTGATACAAATGTATCCTTCTCTATCAAACCTAAAGATATAAAGGGTTTAATTTATACGCCTGACTTTAAGGTAGCAGAAATCACTTTAGATGGTACTTTGCACAGATGTATATTAAAGGATGCACAATTCCATCCAGTAAATGAAGCAGTACTTCATGCTGACTTTCTTAAATTAGAAGAAGGTCGAGCAGTAAAGGTAGAAGTACCTGTACGTTTCAAAGGCGTTTCTCCTGGTGTGAAAACTGGTGGTAAATTACAGCAAACTTTACGTAGAATAAAGATTAAAACGACCCCTGATAAATTGGTGGATACTTTATTCTTAGATATTTCAACTTTAGAGCTAGGTTCTTCTGCACGAGTTAAAGATGTAGAAGTTCCAGAAGGTGTCGAAGTAATGAATTCTTTAGGGATTCCTGTGGTATCAGTAGTTGTACCAAGAGCACTGAAAGGTGGAGATGGAGAGGAAGGTACAGAAGCAACAGCAGCAGACGCACCAGCAGCAGACGCACCAGCAGCAGAATAATTTTATATTATTCGGTGTTAATAAAAATAGAAAAGGCAAGCTTTACATTAAAGCTTGCCTTTTTTATTTTCAATAGGTATCGTTTCTGACAGCCGTACCTGTCGTGCCGCCAGGCAGGAGGCAGGAGGCGATCTGACAGCGCAGCGGTCTGACACCTGACATCTAAAAAAACTAAATGATATTTAGATAAGCACTCCAATCCCCTACCTCTGTTATTTCTTTTTGATTCTGCTGTAATATTTTCAAGAACTCCATTCTTGGGATACTTCTACCACCTAAACTAGTCAAATGCTTGGTTTCTTGTTGACAATCTATAACAACGAAATCTAATTCCTGTAGTTTTTTTACCAAGGAAATGAAGCCAAACTTGGATGCGTTACTACTTTTAGCAAACATAGATTCTCCATAAAAGACCTTTCCTAAACCAATACCATACAAGCCACCTACTAATTTATCTTGATCCCACACTTCTATAGAGTGGGCGTAGCCTTTTTGATGTAACTGGAGATAGCCTTCTATCATACCTTCTGTTATCCATGTACCCCCACTTTGTCGATCTCTTCGCTGGGTTTGACAGGCGCGCATCACTTCCTCAAATTGTTGATCTACTGTAACTTGAAATTTTTGTTGGTTGAAATAAGGGCGCATGCTCTTGGATACTTTCAACTCGTTAGGGAATAGTACAAACCTAGGATCTGGAGACCACCAAATAATCGGATCATTTGGGTTGAACCAAGGAAAGATACCATGCTTATACGCTAATAAGAGCCGCTCTGGAGATAGATCTCCACCAATAGCTAATATACCCTCCTCATTCGTAAGATAGGCAGGGGGGAAGTATAATTTATCTTCTGATAGCCAATACACTGGCATAGGATTTTTTATATAAGTGAAATAGAAGTCAGCCGTCAGATCGTTCTGGTTAGCTTGCGCTAATGGAACTGTCAGAAGTCAGACTTGTGATGTTGACCAGCTCTAGCTTCTGACTCTAGGAAGTGTTACATTGTCAACATCATAAGTCTGACATCTGACAGCGCAACGATCTGACCTCAGACAGCGCAGCGATCTTTTCCAGCTCTAGCTTCTGACTCTAGGAAGTGTTACATTGTCAACATCATAAGTCTGACCTCAGACAGCGCAGCGATCTTTTCCAGCTCTAGCTTCTGGCTCTAGGAAGTGTTACGTTGTCAACATCATAAGTCTGACCTCTGACAGCGCAGCGGTCTGACCTCTGACAGCGTAGCGATCTTTTAAATACCATACCGATCCAATAAATAAACAAGGCTAGTCATAGCCGCAGCACCTAGCTCTAATTCTCGTTCATTAACAGCATCAATGGTATCAATAGAGGTATGGTGATAGTCAAAATACCTTTGAGAATCTGGTCTAAATCCAAATAATAAGCCTTCTTGACTTTTTAATCTGGAAATATCTGCACCAGAGCCTCCTTTTTCTAAATATAAACCATAGGGTTCCATCAAAGGAACGAAGCGATCATAAAGTGGTTTAAATTTACTATTAAAGACATTATCTGTTGCATCGCAGGTAAACCCTCTAGGAGTGAAACCACCCGCATCCGATTCAATAGCAGCTATGTGAAATTCTTTATTCTTATTAGATTGCTCCATGTATTCAATCGCTCCTGCTTGTCCATTCTCTTCATTAATGAATAATACACATCGAATCGTTCTTTTCGGTTGATAGTTCAATTGTCGTAATATATGAATAACATCCATCGCATGCACACAACCTGCTCCATCATCATGTGCTCCTTGTCCAATATCCCAAGAATCGAGGTGTCCACCGACCACAATTATTTCATCGGGGTGAGTAGATCCTTTAATCTCCCCAATAACATTATAAGATTTTTTATCTGATAAAGTTTGGCAATTTGTATTCATATACAAAGAAACTTTTCCATGCTGTAATAAAGCACTTAGTTGCTCTGCATCGTTCGTGCTAATAGCCATACCTGGTATTTTTGCAATACCTTCTGTATATACCAGTGTACCAGTATGTGGATGATCATCTAGTCGAGTCGTCATAGAACGAACAATGGCCCCAACGGCTCCAAATTCTGCTGCTTTAGAAGCGCCAAATACTCGTTGGTCTACTGCACCACCGTATGCATTAAAGGTACGAAGCTGCTTAGGGTCCATTGGCCTGTTATAAAAAATGATCTTGCCTCGGACCTTTGCGCCTAATTCTTCTACTTCATCAAGACTTTTAACTTCTATTACTTCTGCGATAATACCAGCTGCAGGAGTACCAACGGAATTACCTAAGGTAGTCGCCTTTAAATCTATTGACCCAAGAGCAGAGGAAACTACTTTTACTTGTTCTACATCCCCTCTTGACCAATGAGGAACCATACAAGATTGTAACCATACTCGATCCATGCCTAGGGTGTCCAATACCTGTTTTCCGTACTCGATAGCTGCATAAGACTGAGGGGAGCCTGCTAATCGACCGCCAATTTGTGTAGTCAAATGTGTTAGCCAATCAAAAGCTTGCCCATTAGTTAAGGCTTCATCATAGATGGTACGGATAAAAAATGCGTCCTTTTCGGACTCCGTTTGCTGTGCTTTTAATGGTAAAGTATTACCCAAAAAGAGTGTGAAGCATATAAAATAGAAATAACGATAATTCATTACAAGTGAAATTATTAGTCAAAAAATGTAAACAATCAGTTATTAAAAAATAAAAAATTCAGTTTTTTTTAAAAAAATACCTTTCTATTATCTTTTAACATTGTTTTGAATAAAATAATGATCCAAAATAAAATTTTGAAATAAAAATAAAAACAATTTTTAGTAGAAATATGTAAAATGACAGTTCTTTCATTCGGTTGTTCTAACAGTTCTTAGAGCACTTTCTAATTATTAAATACCCTTTTTTTGACTTAAATTTGCAGTAGACAATGCAACTTATCTATTTTTTAGATGAGTTTAAGAATAAATAATAATTTGGTTTTATTTGGTTAGGGCTGAGGTAGTGTTTCACACTACCTCTCTTTTTTTGCCTATTACTTTCCTATCTTTGTACAGAAATTCTTAAACAAGTTTCTAAATTGCTATAAATACTCAAGGTATGAAAAATCCTTGGTGGAATGACTTCTTGTCCTTATTCTTTCCGCTTCTTTGTTTGTTATGTCGATATAACCAAAGAACTACTAACCAGCCACTTTGTTTAGCTTGTCAAGCTAAACTATCTCCTACCAATCTCCATTTACACCATGAAAATGAATTTACAGATAGATTTATAGGGAGAGTACAGCTTGAAACAGCTACGGCACTCTATTACTTTTCAAAAACTAGTAAGGTTCAGACTTTATTACATCTATTGAAGTATGGAGATCGACCTATGATTGGTGTTCAGTTAGGTAGATGGTATGGGTATCTCTTAAAAGAACAGGCCCTCTTTTCAACGATTGACTTAATTATTCCTGTGCCCTTACATCCAAAGCGGGAACGTCAAAGAGGGTATAATCAAAGTACCCAATTTGCTATGGGACTTTCCGAAGCACTAAATATTCCTTATAAGGAAGGCGTTTTGGAACGACGAATGTATACGACCACACAAACAGGAAAAAATAGATTTGACCGTTTAGAGAATGTATTATCTGCGTTCCAATTAAAGCAAAAGGATATCATAGCAGGTAAACATGTTTTATTGGTGGATGATGTTTTGACAACTGGAGCTACTTTGGAGGCCTGTGCGCTTCAATTACTAGAGGCACCTGATGTGAAAATAAGTATGGCAACTATTGCTATTGCGATGAATTAAAGGAACCTTTTTTTTACCTTTGGCTATTCTTACCTTTACAGATATAATCAATAAGCCTTTATTGACGTTATGATAAAGGATTTTATAATAACACGTAAGTATTTGGATAAATTAAACTTATTTTTTAACCACATAGGTACATAGGTCACATAGCATAGAAAACTATGTGACCTATGTACCTATGTGGTTAAAAAAATCTAGTATGTCCTTTATTTTGTCCAAGCACTTACTTACTTATTTTTCACCATTCCATAGCGGTCTGACTTCTAAATTTAAATATATGTCCGTAGTCGTTCAAGGACTTACTAAAATATATGGTTCGCAAAAAGCAATAGATACTATTAGCTTTGAAGCCAAGAAAGGAGAAGTATTAGGTTTTCTTGGGCCAAATGGTGCAGGAAAAACGACGACTATGAAAATTCTTACCTGTTTTATTCCACAAACTAGTGGAGCTGCAAATGTATGTGGATATGATGTCCGCACCCATCCACTAGAAGTCCGTTCAAAAATTGGTTATTTGCCAGAGCATAATCCTTTGTACAAAGAATTATATGTCAAAGAGTATTTGTCATTTGTAGCAGGCTTACATAAGATCAAAAATAAAAAACAAAGAGTGGCAGAAATGATTGAGCGGACAGGTCTTGGTCGAGAACAAAATAAAATTATAGGGACCCTATCTAAAGGTTATAGACAAAGGGTCGGTCTAGCACAGGCATTATTGCATGATCCAGAAGTTTTAATTTTAGATGAACCGACTACGGGATTAGATCCTAATCAGTTGGCAGAAATTAGAAGTTTAATCAAACAATTAGGACAGGAAAAGACTGTTATTTTTTCTACGCATATCATGCAGGAAGTACAAGCGGTTTGTGATCGGGTATTGATTATAAATAATGGCCAATTAGTAGCTAATGATAGCATCGATACGTTACAAAATAGAATGAATGGCGCGTCTAATATTACCATTGAATTGGCGCAAACTATTACCAAGGAACAATTAACTAAAATTCCGAAAGTAGCTTCTGTAGAATCATTAGGAAATAATCGTTGGAAATTAACAACAACGGATAATCAGGATATACGCGCCACTATTTTTGAATTTGCGGTGCAGCAAAAATTGACTTTATTAGAGCTTAAGAAAGAGACTTATTCCGTAGAGGATGTTTTTCAAGAATTAACTAAATAGTATTTTTTTGAACCACATAGGTATATAGGTCACATAGGTTTACTCTGTGTGACCTATTAGCTATGTGGTTATAATCTTTAAATTGTAATGAACTATTATTTTTTATTTACTACGTTAATTTTATTCCAAACTATATATAGTATAGCCCAACCGATATTGACACAAACTTTTAAATTTCAAAGTGGCGTATTTCTAAGCTATGAGGAATTTCAAAGTAATCAACCAAGCTATAATGGGAACGAGATCAAAGCGGCGTATTTTCATAATCCGCAGACCGAAGAAATTAAAGTAGAATATATTCGCATTAAAGCAGCGGATACTTATTTGAATTTGGATAGTATATGGGGCATAAGTATCAAAGGAATTCCTTATGTACAAGTAGCCATTAATAAACCAATTAAAGAGATAAAGACTTTTGCAAAAATGGAGGTGCGAGGGAATATTTGTTACTATTTTTATAATGATATAGAAAGGAAGAAAATTCCATTTTCCGCCTATAACCCTTTTACTCAGCGCCCTTATCGGACGGCTGTTTTAGAACGGGACATTCCAGTTGTTAGGGAAAAAATTCTTCGATTTGAAACTGGAGTCGTTACAGACTTTACCTATGATAATGTCTTAGCATGGATTCAAAATGAACCAGAATTAGTGCAAGCATTAAGTAG